>JBLIMI010000189.1:0-6873 GCA_047638655.1 Minisyncoccia bacterium
GGCAAACGGAATCCGTGCTCAACCAGGGTTTCCTTTCGGGAACGGTCGCCCTTGTACATGGCTCCGACCTGGGGCACCGAAACATGGCTCTCGTCGATGATCATCATCCAGTCTTCGGGGAAGTAATCGAGCAGAGTCGCCGGGGGTTCACCCGGCCTGCGGCCGTCCATGTAGACCGAATAGTTCTCGATGCCATTGCAGACTCCGGTCTCGCGCAACATTTCCAGATCGAAGCGAGCCCGCTGTTCGAGGCGTTGTGCCTCCAACAACTTCTTGTCTCGGCGCAATTGAATCAAGCGTTCCTCTAGCTCTTGCTTGATACCAACGAGCGCTTGATCGATGCGAGCCTGGGGTGTGACGTAGTGATTGGCGGGGTAGAGCGTGATGCGCTCACGCTCTTCGATCACCGTCCCCAGCATGGGGTTGGCGATGACGATCTTCTCGATTTCGTCGCCGAACATCTCGATACGCACCACCGTGTCCGCTTCGTAGGCCGGAAAGACCTCGATCACATCTCCTCTTGCACGGAAGGTTCCACGCCGGAAGTCCAGGTTGTTGCGTGCGTATTGCATTTGCGTCAAGCGACGCAGCAGCACATCGCGCTCGACCTCATCGCCGACTGCCAACTCGTAGGCCATCTCCCGGTAGTTCGACGGCGAGCCCAAGCCGTAGATGCAAGAAACCGAAGCGACGATCAAGACGTCGCGCCGTTCCAGCAAGGATCGTGTAGCGCTGTTGCGCAAGCGCTCGATGTTCTCGTTGCGACTCGCATCTTTTTCGATGAAAGTGTCCGTGGACGCAACGTAGGCCTCGGGCTGGTAGTAGTCGTAGTAACTGACGAAGTACTCCACCGCGTTGTGGGGAAAGAGTTCCTTGAACTCGGAGTACAACTGGGCGGCCAAGGTCTTGTTGGGCGAGAGGATCAAAGCCGGACGGTCCAGCTTCTCGATCATGGCAGCCATGGTGAATGTCTTGCCCGATCCCGTGATCCCCAGCAAACACTGATGGGGCGCCCCCGCTCGCCCGCCATCGACCAAGGCTTCGATCGCCTGGGGTTGATCCCCCGCAGGCTCGAAGGGCGAGACCAGTCGGAACTTGGCTTTGGCTTTCGGAGTACTCACGGTGCTGAGAGGCGACGGTGTTTGAGGATCCGGGCTCAGTGACCGGGTTCTGGACCGTCCGCTGTGCCGCTTTCCAATTGCGCTTTGCCCATCACCGCTTTGTTGCCGTACTTCAAGCGGTCGTCGATTTGTAGATCAAAGCGCGGATGCCGCGGGGAGTCCGCAAAGCCGCGGTGCTCGGTCTCGCAGACGTAGCAGAAGACCGTCTCGGGCAGCAGAAAGTAGAGCCCGAAATCGATGGCCCCGGCCACGAAGAGCGAGATGTAATTGGTCCAGGGCGCGAGGATGGCCGCGACGATGACCACGCCCAGCCCGAGGGCCTTCGGCAAGTCTTTCGAGGTGTAGAGTTCGTTGTGTCCGCAACATTGGCAAGCGTGGAGTCCCGCGTCCGCGTCCAGGCGCCCCGCTGACAGGGAGCGCGTCGCGCCGCACTCATTGCACACACCCGACGGCGGCGCACCCGTGGCGGGGTCGACTTTCAAGGCGATGTAACGATCGCATGCCTCACAGGGGACATCGATCCAGGGAAGCGCTTTCACCATGGCTGCTCTAGAGCGGAAGTCCGTAGACGTCTTGGAGGTTGATCGACAGCGCTGTACCAATCAGCACCATCACCGTGGAAGCGTACAGAATGCCCGTGGCCGAACGCGTGTTGCCGTAGCGCATGGATTCCTTCGCCATCCAGGCGAAGAGCAATGGCACCAACAGCCCCACCACCAGACGCGTGCCGATGTTGAACAACCCACGGGCGCCAAAGAGCGGCGTGTCCGCGTACTCGAGCGTGTCGTAGAAAACGGCGCAGCTAACACCCACCAGTAGCAATGAAACCAACATCGCCCCCATCGTCACGCGGTTGAGGCGTCCCAGGTGACTGACCTTGAGCTTGGGTACGGTCAGGTACCAATGCCCGAGCACCATGGCCAGGCCGACACTGCCCGCTACCGCACCGGTCGCGAGGGCCGAAAGTGTGACCAGGGCCAAATTGCCTGCTCCCTCCACTTCCAGCGAACGCTCGAGAATCAATGCTAGGGCCACCGTGCAGCTGACGAGACCAAAGCCAAGAGCCATGGCCCACACGAGCCCTCGACTCTTGCCCGCGTAGAACGGCACCGCCAGCAAGCCAGCGGCTGTCGCCAGTACGGAAGGTTCCGTCCACTCCAGGCCGCCGTTGATAACGGGCAAGACCGCAGCCACCACGATCGGAATCAACGCAGCGCCACCCATCACCCGATAGAACAGCACCCCGACTGGAGCCTTGGGCACAAAAGCCAAAGCCAGCAGAGTGCCGAAGGCAAGCTGGAGGCAGAACTGACTGCCAAGATCACTCCATTCCATGGGAGGGTCAGGTGGGGTAGGCCCCAAAAGGGGTCCGGAAAAACGGAGCGTCGCGTAGGGGGCCAAGCCTATGCGGAACCGCCCGCGCTTGGAAGCTGCCCGGCCCGCAAAGCTCTGGAGAGCGGCTCAGATGTAGACCAGGCAGTCGTCCCCGTCCAGTTCGAACTTGTAGCTCGTGGCCTTCTTGCAGGGCGACCCCACGGACTTCCCGGTCTTGGGGTCGAAGTGGTAATTGTGCGCCGGGCACAGCAGGTAGCGGCCCTCGACCAGGGCCCCGTCGTCGAAGTGCCCTTCGGCAGCATGGGGACACTCCGAATCCAAGACGTGCAATTCGCCGTCCACGCGCGCCAAGACGATCTGGGCGCCGCCGGCAAAAGGGTCGCCCACGAGCTCGGCCCGAGCCTGGCCTTCGGGCAAACTCGCGATGTTCTGAATCCGGTAGGGACGGCCTCGGAAGAGTTGGGTGAGTCGCTTGAACATGTCGCCTACTTGGTCCTCGTGAATTCCATGGCCCCTTGGGGCAATAGGTACACGATCAGCATCGTTCCTCCACTGACGGTGGGAACGTGCACGGAGTTCGGGGGAAAGACGACCCATCCTGGAGCATGCCCATCGAAGGTCGGCTGGCCATCGATGGAGATGCAAAAGTTCACCTCTCCCTGGGGATGCTTGTGCTCGGGCCCAGGCCCATCCATGTGAACGATGTCGATCGAGAAGTCCAAGCTCTCGGGCGTCGCTTTGGACACGCGTCCGAAGCGCATGGGCATCTCGCCTCGCTCACAGATTTTGCCCTCCTCGAACCAACCTTGCAGGACCTCGCTAAACATGGAGGCCGCTGCGCCGCTCGCAGGGTAGCGCCGCTCCAACTCGACCCGGGCTTGATCGGGGGCTCTGAGGTCCAACCCCTGCGCGGCTTGCAGCAGAGGCAGAAAAAATTCCGTGGAGGGTTCGGTAGTGGTCGACATGGGCGCGTGGGGCTGGCAATTTCCAGGGGCGCGACAGTCTACCCGGTCTCTTCCTGTGGAGGAAGGTTGCGCTTCTCGTGGGCCTCCCGGGCGATCACGAGCAAGGCATCCAGGGCCCCGGCCATTCCCAACTCGCTGGTATCGATCGTGTGGTCTGCCTGAGAGTAGAGAGGGTTGCGGCGCTCCATCAAGCGCTCCAATTCCTTGTAGGCGTCGTTGGGGCGGGCATTCATGGGCCGAAAATCCCCCATGTCAATCACGCGCTGCCAGTGGTCCTGGCCCCTGGCTCTCAACCAAGTGGTCTTGGTCTCGCGTTTGAGTTGCTCGAAGGCTTGTTTGTCTCCGACGATGTTGCCCGTGGTGGCGAAGACCACGGAGTCCGTTCGATCTGCGAGGAATTGAACCAGGGTGGTGCGTGCGAGCTCCAGGAAGTACTCCCCACCGTGCAGTTTGAAAATGTCTCCAAGGGACATACCCGCGGCGTCCTCGATCAACTCGTCATGCTCCACGAGCGTCAAGCCCAAGCGGTCGGCAAGGCCCCGGCCCAGGGCACTCTTGCCCGCTCCACGCATACCCAGCAACGACAACACACCGCAATCGGGCACGAGCATCGGCAGGTCATCCACCAACTGGCCCAAGGGGATCTGAATCACCCGTGCCAGCGTCGCCAAACGAGTTACCGCGATGTTCCCGCGTCCGGCCTCGACCTCGGCCACGAAGCGGGGCGAGAGGTCGCAGCGTAGGGCGACTTCTCTTTGGGTCAGGTGCAACTCTTGACGACGACGGCGAATGCGCGCGCCCAGAGTGAGAAGTAGGGGGTTAAGTGCGGTTGCGGACATACATCTCTCCAATGAACCTTTGCATTATAGTGCGCCCTCCGCCAGCTACAAGCAATATTCTGCTTCCCATTCAAAAAATGAAGAGCTACAACTCTGGGTATGCAAGCGACCCAATCGAATGAGTTGACCGCCTTCCAGACGGCCCCGGACGAGTACCGGCACTGGATTTTGTCCATCGAGGGCCCGACTGCGACCCTGCTGTTGAATGTCCAAGAGGAGGACGACGGTCCAGAGTATCTGCTCAAACAGAACTCCTATGACTTGTCCGTGGACGTGGAGTTGGCCGATGCGATGCAGCGCTTGCGCTTCGAGCATCCCGAGGTCAAGAGCCTCGTGTTCGGCAGCGCCATCCCGCGCGTCTTTTGCGCCGGCGCCAACATCTACATGTTGGGCAAGTCCACTCACCCCTTCAAAGTGAACTTCTGCAAGTTCACGAACGAGACTCGCCTGGGAATCGAAGACCTGGCCGAGAACACGGGGGTTCGCACCATTGCCGCGCTCAACGGCACCGCTGCAGGTGGCGGTTACGAACTAGCCCTGGCCTGCGAAGACATCTATTTGGTAGACGATGGCGCCAGCGCCGTCTCGTTCCCCGAAGTCCCCTTGCTCGCCGTCCTGCCGGGAACCGGTGGACTGACGCGCTTGGTGGACAAGCGCAAGGTTCGGCGGGATCGCGCAGACATCTTCTGCACGGTTGCCGAGGGCCTGAAGGGCAAGCGCGCCACGCAGTGGGGCCTCGTGGACGACTTCTTCCCGCGCAGCAAGTGGGAGGACAAGATCGCCGAGGCCGCCAAATCCGCCGCCGAGAGCAGCGCCCGCATCAGCGACTGGAAGGGCACTCCCCTGCCCAAGCTCGAGCCCAAAGTCGATGAAGCCTCCATGCGTTTTGAACACGTGGACCTGATCCTCGATCATGGGGCCCGCACCGCGAACCTCACCTTGAGCGCACCCGCCTCGGATGCCCCCACCACGCTCGAGGGAATGGTCGCCGCAGGCGCCGAGTTCTGGGCCCTGAAAGCGTTCCGCGAACTGGACTTGGCCTTGCTGCACCTACGCATGGATTACCCGGGGATCAACGTGGTCACTCTCCGCACCACGGGCAAAATCAGTGATGTGTTACGGCTCGATGCCGCGCTGTTCGAACAGCGAGAACACGGCTTTGTGAAGGAAGTCTTGCTGAACATGGCGCGTGTGCTGCGCCGACTCGATCTGACCGCCAAGAGCCTCTACGCCATGATCGAGAAGGACTCCTGTTTCGCGGGTTCGCTGTTTGAGCTGGCCCTCAGCGCGGACCGCAGCTACATGATGATCGACGAGGAGGGCGAGAACGCTGTCGCGCTCTCGTCCCTGAATGGCGGACTCCTGACCATGACCCATCAGAAGAGCCGCCTCGAGAATCGCTTCTACGGGGCGGAAGACTGCATCAGCGGTCTGCTCGAGCGAGCGGGCTCTCCCATCGACGCAGAAGACGCTGAGGAGCTGGGACTGGTGACCATGAGCCTCGACGACCTCGATTACGAGGACGACACGCGCCTGGCGCTGGAAGAGAGAGCTAGCTTTTCCCCCGATGCACTGACCGGAATGGAAGCCTCCCTGCGCTTCCCTGGCGCCGAGAATTGCGACAGCAAGATCTTCGGGCGCCTCTCCGCCTGGCAGAACTGGATTTTCCAACGGCCGAACGCCGTGGGGCCCAAAGGGGCGCTCACGAGCTATGGCCAACCCACCCGACCCGAGTTCGACTACCAGCGCACCTGATCCCATGAGTTTGCAAGACACGATCCCCAACAACGTCGATCTCTCCCACGACAGGCGACTCAAGAAAGCGCTCGAGAGCTGGCAACCCAAGTTCATTGAGTGGTGGAAAGAAATGGGTCCCTCGGGATTCCAGGAAAAGGACATTTACCTGCGCACCGCGGTCTCCGTCGACAAGGACGGTTGGGCTGACTACAAGTACGTCAACATGCCCGATTATCGCTGGGGGATCTTCCTGACACCGGAAGAGGGCTCCCGCAAAGTTGGATTCGGCGACATGATCGATGTGGAATCCTTTGATGAGGTTCCCGGCGAGTTTCGCAACGCCCTGCGTCGCCTGATCGTCACGCAAGGGGATACGGAACCCGGTAGCGTTGAGCAACAGCGTCTACTGGGTCTGTCCGCACCGAGCCTCTACGACATGCGGAACCTGTTTCAGGTCAACGTAGAAGAGGGCCGCCACCTGTGGGCGATGGTGTATCTCTTGCACCGTTTCTTTGGCAAGGATGGTCGTGAGGAAGCAGACGAGATGCTCGAGCGTCGCAGCGGCAATGAAGACAAGCCGCGCATCCTGGAGGCTTTCAATCAACCCATCGACGACTGGCTGTCCTTCTTTTGCTTCGCGATGTTTGTCGACCGCGATGGAAAGTTTCAGCTCGCGAGCCTGGCCGAGTCTGGCTTCAGTCCCATGCGTCGCACTTGTCGCTTCATGCTGACCGAAGAAGCCCACCACCTCTACGTGGGAGACACGGGAGTCACGCGCGTGGTGCGCCGCAGCGCCGAACTCACCAAAGAGGCCGGTGGAGACCCCTATTCGCTCGGTGGAATCCCGCTCGAAATCGTGCAGAAGTACATCAACTA
>JBLIMI010000190.1:0-6824 GCA_047638655.1 Minisyncoccia bacterium
TGTTCACTGCCCGCAGTCGGCTCCAGCCGTAGTTTTGCAGGCGCAGCACGAGCGGGTGCAAGACGAAGGCCAGGAAGTAAGCCGTGATCAGTGGGTTCAGTACCGAGCGTACTTTCCAGGCAAAGAGCAATAGCAACAGGCCCACTAGGGCCAAGAGCAAGTTGCGGGTGCGGGCTGTGATTTTGCGCAGCAAGACAATCCTGAGTGGACGTTATGGCGGTCAACCGCCGTGCGTGGGGCCGATCTCTGCTGGCAATTCGATTTCATAGCCAGCGACAAAGTACTCATCAAAATCGATGCTCTCGTTGAAGTCCTCGATCGAATCGCTGTCGCGCCGATTCAGCAGACCGCCTTCCACCAATAGGAAAACCACCCGGCCCCAGTCCATCGGTTCCTCGATGCCCCAGGTTCGCCACACGTGGGCACCGACAGGTCCAAACAAGCGCTTGCCTTCAGCGAAGAGGCCCCGAAGCAGCTCTTGCCCGGTGATGTGGCGATCGGACCCTTGGGCTTCACTGCGGCCCGCCAAGCGGATCGACGGTTCCAGGGACTCGTATAGGAACTCGTACGCTTCCGGCTGGAAGCGCCCGTCTTTCCTGTAGATCTCGCGAAGGGCAAGTCGAAGATCACGCATGGGTGGCTGGACTGAGTTGGAGAGTGAGGAGCGCCCGGTCAAGGATACCCTCGGTGCTCAAATTCAACTCCACTTCGCCGCGCAAGGCCATCACTTGTTGCAAAGCGTTCTCCCAGACCACCCCATTCCCTTCCGCCAAGGAAGCCAAATCACCATGGGCCAGCTGCGCGGGATCTGCTCCGGCTAAATAGCGCACGCCGTCCCTCAAAATGGCGAGGAGAAGGTCGAGAGCGGCGCGGGCGCGGGCGCGACCCTGGGCGCTGGGTGTTTTGCCTGCAAAGTCTCCGCGGGCGTCCTGGGCCTGGGGTGTAGCGAGCAACGGGTCCAATTCGCCGCGCAGCACCTGTGCCAGGATGGCGCGTACCTCAATGGCTCCCTCCCGCGCCAGGTCCAGGGCTCTTCCAGGGGAACCCTGCGCCCAAGGAATTAACCTCGGGTCCACATCGCCGTTGTTTCGTAGCACTTGGGAACAATCACTGGCGCTGAGAGCTTCAAAGCGGACGGTCACGCAACGACTGCGGATGGTCTCAAGCAGGAGATCGGGCCGTGAACTCTCGAGGATCAACAATGCACCCTGTCCCGGTTCCTCGAGAGTCTTGAGCAGAGCGTTTTGAGCGGCGACTTCCGCCCGTTCGAATTCACGCACGATCACCGTGCGCATGCCACCTTCCATGGCGCGCAAGGCAAAGAAGCCGCACACCGTGGGCACTCCCCGTTCTCGTTCGGCGATGGCCTTGACGGGAATCGACTCCATCTCCTCCGCGGCTGGGTCGAGTTCGTAGACATCCGGGTGCGAACCAGCAGCGAAGCGTTTGCATCCACCGCATGTGCCGCAGGGTCCGCTCCACTCGCCCTGGTTGGCCGTTCGCTTGGCGCAATGAAGGCCCTGGGCAAACCAACGCGCAGCCAGGAACTTGCCGATGCCCGGCGGGCCTTCGAAAAGCAGCGCGTGGGGCAAGCGTCCTCGTTCGAGGGCTTGCCACAAGCCCTCGATCAGCGGCCGGTGCCCCAGGGGTTCAAAAATTTCTGACACGTTGCACCTCTTGCATCACTCGCGTGTGCACTTCATCGGGACTTCCAAGACCATCCACAGTCACCGCACGGGGTTCGAATTGCGCGTACTTGCGATAGCCCTCCGCCACCCGACGCTGGAATTCTATTCCCTTGGCTTCGATGCGGTCCGTGGCCGCTCCACGTCGCGCGGCCGCTTGCTCCACATCGATGTCGAGTAGCACAAGTAGATCCGGGCTCGGCGCCCCCGCCCACTCTCGCAGCAGACCGAGCACCGCCTGACCGTCCAACTTCCCGGCCACCGATTGGTAAGCGTAGGTAGATGGGTGGAATCGTTCACAAACCACGGTCTTGCCAGCGGCCAAAGCAGGGGCCACCAACTCGTTCAACATTTGACGACGGGCCGCTGCGAAAAGCAGGGTCTCCACGCCCGCCTCAATCTCGAAAACCTCCGAGAGCAGGAGCGCCCTCAGGCTCTCCCCTAGGGCCGTGCTGCCCGGTTCCCGCAAGCGCAAGCCCGGTTCGACCTCCAGAGCGTCCGCCAAGCGTGCCGCCTGGGTGGTCTTGCCACAGCCGTCCACTCCGTCCACGACGAGAAAAAGTCCAAGCCGTTCCTGTTCGGTGTCCTCCAGCATCGCCCCCATGATAGACGAAGAAGGCAACCAATCTCACTCGGAACTCAATGGCCGGGAAGGAATCATGAGTGAGCCCCCTGGCCGCTCCCTTCGGGTCCAGCTTGCGTCTACACTGCTTGCGCCATCGACGACCACTTTCACGCAAAGGGCCCTCTTGACTCAACCCTCATCCCGTACCGAGCGCATCAAGGCGCGCTACTTCGACGAAAACGATCACCCCTACCAGCATCTGGAGCGGGAAATCGAACGCTACCTCTCGCCTGAGGACACCGTCTTGGAAGCGGGCTGCGGGCGTAACGCTGAGGTGCTCTCTAAATACCGCGGAAAAGCCAAGCGCTTGATCGGCGTGGACCCCGTGGAATTCACTCTGGCCGAGGGCCTCGAGGAGATCGAGCTTCAGCGCGGGGACATTGGGAACACGGGCCTGCCTTCCAACTCCGTGGACCTGGTGATCTCGCGGGCCCTGATGGAACACATTCAAAAGCCGCGCCCGGCCTTCGCCGAGATCCAGCGCGTGCTCAAGCCGGGTGGCCATTACGTTTACCTAGTGCCCAACCTATGGGACTACGGTTCGCTTGTGGCCCTTGCCACTCCCAACGCGCTGCACCCCGCCATCGTCAAGTTTGTGGAAGGCCGCGAGCTCAACGACACCTTCCCCGCCTACTTCCGCTGCAGCACACCGGGTTCGATCAACAACTACTGCGACAGCACGGGCCTGGAACTGGTCAAGTGCGAGCATCTCGGCCAATACCCTGCCTACTTTCAGTTTAACGCCTTCCTGTTCTGGTTGGCCACCGGCTATGAGAAGTTGATCTCCGGGGTAGACGCCTTGAAGTTCCTACGCGGCTGGTTGCTCGTGGTCGTGCGCAAGCCGGACTAGCGGCCGAGGCTCTTCGAGGCCCAGCGGGTGAACCCTTCGGCCCGGAGATTCAAAGGCCAGCGAAGTGGCTGGCTAGCAGCGGGCGGGCAATCCGCCAGGCCTTACTCCAGCGCGGCTTCCAGGAGCTCGCGAGCTTCCTCGAGCGAAGCGAGCCCTTTTTGGGCCTCTTCAGGAAGAAGAGCAACCTCGTCCAGTAGTTGTTGGGCCTCTTCGAAGCGCTTCAGGTGCACTAGGCATCGCGCGCGCCGTCCGAGCAAGTCGGCGCTCTCGCGCGCGAGCATTGGCATGCCCGCCTCCAAGTCCAACTCGACAGGAACCAAGGCCACCACCTTGTACTCGCGTAGGGCTTCTTCGTAGCGCTCTGCCCGTTCCAAGCCATAGCCCCACTCGAGGTGCAGCGCCCGTGAGAAAGGGTCGATCTCGTTGGCTTCCTGCAAGAGAACCACAGCCTTGTCGTAGCGCTCATGCTCCAGGTGCCAGGTTGCCACGCGCCGACGCCACTTGTAGCTACCCGCGTCGTAGAGCAAGTAACGCTCGGCGGCAGCCATGGCATCGTCCCGGCGGTCCAAATCGATGTACAAGCTCACGAGCTTCAACTCCGCCGCCAACTCCACGTCCTTGTAACCGGGAAAGGCCCGCTCTGCAGCCTTGTAGTGTTCTTCTGCAGCTTCCATGTCGCCAGCGTTTTGAAGCCAACGCCCCACAAAGACGTGAGCATGAAAGTCCTCGCCACCCGCGTCGAAGGCTCGCTCCCAGAATTCCTGCGCCCGTTGGTTGTCTCCATCTCGACGCGCCATTTCCCCTTTCAAGAGCAACGCTCGCGGCGGATCCTCACTCACTTCGGCCAAACGTCTTAAGGCTTCCTGTGCATCTAACTGACGCCCATTTTGCCAGGCTCCCCAGGCCTGGGTACACCAGCCATCCACCCATTCGGCGCGCTCATCGACGCCCGTAGGCGCCACTTCTCCAAGGGCCATGCGACGCATAGGCAAGACAGCCTGGTCCCAGCGCGGCTCAATCTGCAGTTGGTCCACTTTGTCCTGCACGCGCTCAAGCAACGACGCATCGAGTTGCTCCGGCGTCAAGTCGAAGACGGTGCCCAAGGCTTCATCGAGGTCGAGCCCACGGTCGAAGGCTTCGAGCAAGTGAATCATGGGGGGAAACCCGTAACGCTCGATCAGCATCTCGCAGATCAAGCCGCCCTCGTAGTACCCGAAGATGATGCGCGGACCCCGGAAGGCGGCGTTCAAGTCGCGAACAGGGATGATGGTGCCGTTGGCGTGGGAGTCCACGAGTTCGCGCCGCAAGTTGCGGGCCCAGGCGGGATTCGAGTGAGCTTCCTCCCAAGTGGCGAGCCCTTCCGTGATCCAACGCGGACAACGGTTGTGGGAAAGCCCCAGGTGAATCACATGGGTGAACTCGTGAAACGAAGTACGCGCCCAGGAAAAGCTACCCCGCAACTCCGAGAGCGGCGAGAGCGCGGTCACGACCGGGCCGAAGCATACGCCGAGAGCGGGAAAGCCCTCAAAGCCCGTGGAACGCACGGAGAAATCCCGGTGACGTCGAAAGACCTCGATGTGCGTGGGCGAAGGGGTGTAACTGTAACGCTCGCTAAGTTCCTCGCGGGCCTCTCGATAGAACGGCTCCAGATAGACCTCGAGAACCGGCGCCGCGTCGGGCTTCCAGGCAAAGCTGAGCTCTCCAAAATCACGCACGATGTACTCGCGGTCTAGGCGTTCAAGCACCATCGTCATGTTCTTGCGCCAGGCATCCTGTCGCAAGCCGCCCTCGCGCCGGGAGCGCTGCAGAGCCTTGAGCGCACCCTCCTCATCCCCCACGTTGGCGAGAGCGTTTCCGAGATGAGACCAGGCAGAATGGTCCGTAGAATCGCGTTCGACAGCGCGTTCGAGAAACGGCTTCGCCTCCGCAAAGCGATACAGCTCGAGCAAGTGCTTGCCCACCATGCGCTCGGGCTGACTGTCCAGAGGATCCATGGCGTTCAGCTCAGCCAGGATCTGCTCCGCCCCTTCGCGATCGTGCTCCACCCAAGCCAAGGAGGCCCGCAGGGTCAGCACTTCACGTCGCATGGGGGCGATCAACTCCAGTGCCGCCAATTCCACACGCACGCCCGGGAGTCGACCGACCCGCAGGTGATTGCCCGCTGCGGCCAAGTGCGCCTCCACCGACTGGGGACGCAGTTCCAACATCTTGTTCAGGAAGTCCGAGGCATTGCGGCGCTGGCGCAACCAATTGACACGGTGCAAGTGGTACAGGCCGAGCAGCGCGCCCTCGTGGCTTGCATTGAGGCGCAGAGCGTCGTCGTAGGCCTTTGCCGCGGAGCGGCCTTCGCCTTCCTCCACCTCGCGATCTGCCTCGAAAAACAAGTTGCCGATCGCCACCAACACGTCCGCCTCTCCGCGACCACCGTCCTCACGGCTCAACGTGTTGGCCGCCAACAGCACGTTCCCGGACTGTTCGATTCTTCCAAGCCGTTGCAAGCACTGGCCACGACCGAGCAGCACTTGCCAATCTCCTTCTGGACCGGCCACGGCCCCTTTCTTGTACAACTCACGTGCCTGATCGTGGTGCCCCAAGGCACCGGCCACTTCTGCGGCCACGTACAAGCTGCGAGGTTCGGGAGCGGCCCCATCGAGCAGAGCCGGGAACAAGTTATCTTGAGCTTCCTGATCGCGCCCGAGTCGGTGCATGAGGTGCGCCAAACCACGGGCCGCTCGTTGTTTGACGTGTGGCAGCACATCTCCATTCAAGGCCGCTTGGAGATGGGACTCCGCGACATCGAGTCGGCCCTGGTCCAAGTACACCAGCCCCAAGGAGAGCCGAGCCGCCAGGTCCTCGGGGTCGTCTCGCAAGTGCATGTTCAACAGCTTGCGGGCCCCGACAAAGTCCCCGTGGCGTCGCATGCGATCCGCATCTTCCCGTTCCTCACGCAACAGTTCGGCGAGTTCAGGGTCCTCATCCTGGCTGGCAGGGTTCCCGGCCTGGGCCAGGGGGCTCAGCAGCAGGAGGCAGGTGGCGAGGACACGTAAGGGGCGAAGGGATTCAATCACGGAGCTTTCTTCGGCGTTCAACGGGGATCGGGCAAGGGGCACCCCGCGCAAAATCGGGCACGGGGGGCACAGGGCGTCAGCAATCTGTAGGAGTGTCCCAGATTGTAGAGAGCGGGGCACTCCGCCAGACTGCGCCTTTGTATCGGCTTGACCAATCCTGTACCCATGGAGGTATGAATCACGGTCACAAGCTCGCTCGGACGAGGTCCACCCGCTTCGAGCGGCTGCTATTCCCGATGGTATTGGTCTTTGGAGCCGCCTGTGTGAGCCCCGAAATGCGGGATGACAACCAGGCTGGACGGGTCTCCGAGTACTCCGGTGCCCCCGCTTGGGTGGGACTGCCCCCGGGCTGGTCCAAACTCGAGCAAATCGAGCGCTGGCTTCGCAGCGACGAGGCCAGCTACCAGGACACCTGGCGCGTCCAGGCCGAACTAGCCCTTGGCGAAGGGCGCTTGACCTTCGCCCGTCGCGATCAGCCCGCGGGCGCTCCACCGAATTCTTGGTTGGCTCGGGTGCAATCCGCCCAGGCCGGATTCAAACGGGTTCTTGGCGATCCGCAATGCAGCCCTTCCCAAGAACAACGGGCCCGCCGGGGC
>JBLIMI010000191.1:0-6801 GCA_047638655.1 Minisyncoccia bacterium
CGGCACAGGGTTTAGCCAGGTGTCCGGGGGGGCGTTACACTCCATGGCCCTACGTGCAGATGGATCCATCGAGGCCT
Organism: Minisyncoccia bacterium; assembly: GCA_047638655.1. GTDB lineage: Bacteria > Planctomycetota > UBA1135 > UBA1135 > JABACD01. The sequence continues at coordinate 78 of JBLIMI010000191.1, forward strand.
GGGGATACGACGCTAATGGCGAAGTCTCGAACGCGCCCCCCGGGACTGGCTTTGTTCAGGTGGCCGGAGGGCATTACCACTCCTTGGCCCTGCGTGCAGACGGATCCATCGATGCTTGGGGATCGGACGACTTTGGTCAGGTCTCCACCACGCCCCCCGGCACAGGGTTTGTCCAGGTGGCCTCGGGGGCTTACCACTCTATGGCTCTGCGTGCAGATGGATCCATCGAGATATGGGGCTATGACTCTTATGGCCAAGTCTCCAATGCGCCTCCCGGTACTGGTCTTGTTCAGGTGGCCGGGGGGTATAATCACAGCCTGGCTCTTCGTGCAGACGGATCCATCAAGTCCTGGGGGTTTGACGGTCATAGCGCAGTCTCGAACACCCCTCCTGGCACAGGGTTTGTCCAAGTTGCCGGGGGGCTTTACCACTCCTTGGCCCTGAACTTCGCTGACTGCAACGCAAACGGCGTTCATGATGCTGAGGATATAGCCTCGGGGTTTAGCCTCGACTGCAATCTCAATGGGGTGCCCGACGAATGCGACATCGCTACGAGCGTTAGCCTTGATTGCGATGCAAATGGTGTCCCGGATGACTGTGACATCGCTACTAGTCCTGCCCTGGACTGCGATGGCAACGGCGTCATTGACACTTGCGAGTTGGCCTCGAACCCGCAACTCGATTGCGACCTAAACGGTGTGCTCGATTCGTGCGACATCGCAGCCAATCCTGCGCTTGACTTCGACCAAAATGGCGTCCTTGATGTCTGCGAATGCCATGCAACCAACTACTGCCTTGCCGTGGGAAACTCCGCCGGAACCCAGGCGCTGATCGGTAGCCAGGGGCCGCTCTCACTCTCAGCGAACAGTTTCTCGCTTACCGTCACGGGGGCTCCCGCTTTCAAGTCGGGGATCTTCTTCTACGGCGCGAACCAGGGGCAGGTGTTTGTAGGAGAGGGTGTGTTGTGCATCGCTCCCGACATCAAACGTCTGCAGCCCGTTGTGCTGACGGATCAGCAAGGCTCGGTGCTGATGCCGCTTGACTTGGCTTCGCCTCCGTTTGCTGGTGGACCCTTCGTGGTCACGCCGCTCTCCACGTGGAATTTCCAGTTTTGGTATCGGGACCCGCTGGGCGGGCCTGCTGGATTCAACTTCAGCGACGGGTTAGAGGTCACTTTCTGCCCGTAACACTGACACCTCGATGGCCCGGCTCACTTCCCTTCTAGTGGCGTTGGTGCAGTATTCGCCGCCCTCAGGGTGCAAGGAAAGGCGGTTTTCAAGCTGGCCCGCTGGATCGGTCGAAGCCCCGGGCATGAATTCCAGAGTCCACCCAAATTTCAAAACGAAGTACCGCGTCACCAACTGGGTCGAGTACGACCGGGCCCTAGTCCAACGTGGCGACCTTACTCTCTGGATCGCGCCAAGAGGCCATCCTGGCATGGAACGCCAAGCCATCTGGGCGACGGGGCGCGGCCCGGTGAGGGAGGCAATGGGTAGATGTGGCGCGGTTGTGGGGTTGGGGAGGGGCGCGGCGGCTGGCGGAGGCCTTTTCTTTCACTTATCCTCGTCAACTTCTCGAACGCCTGGGCGACAACCTGGCTCCCGTAGCAAGTCTCGACATGCGGTAGATCCAGGGCCCGGGCATCGAGAGAGGCTCGGGACTCACTTGACGAGAATCAAGCCATCGTACTGCCCCACGGCCTCGCCACCCCAGAATGGAAACCGTCGGGTGGCAACCTCCGCCTCCTCGATCAACCCATGCTGTGGAAGCGAAGTGCTTCCGATTCATCGTTACAGTTTTGCGAGTTGATGAAGCGCGTGATTCGGCTCGACATCTTGAAGTGCGAGGGGGCGGAGCTGGGAGATGTGCTGGGGTCGGTGAATGCCCTTTGGAGTTCCCATCTACCGCAGGCGCATTGAGGTCTTGAGTGAGCCGTCTGAGCTCACCACCTTGGAACAGCGCAAGGCTAGGTGCGCCAGCTTGCGTGATCGCTATGGCCGGTGGGCGTGCTCAGGTCTCCGGGGAGTGTCCCCGAGTGAGGCGCCCGCGCTGGCGGTGGCCCTTTCTTTCTCTTATCCTCCTGCTGGGATTCGTAACCGTTGGGCTGAGCCTCTCTGGCGTCGCTCGCGGTGCTGCAAGTAGCCGATCTTCACCCACCTACTTTTCTGCCTGTTTCTGATGAGCCTCACGGACAAAACCCCGCTCCTTCTTCACAACCCGAACTGTTCCAAGAGCCGCGCCGCGAAAGGCTGGTTGGAAGGAGAGGGCATCGAGTTCACCGAGCGTCTGTACTTGGAGGACAAGCTGTCGAAAGAGCAGGTGCTGGAACTTCGAGCTTTGCTCGGTGCCCCAATGCGGGAGTCCGTGCGCAGTGGCGAAGGCGCCTTCGCAGAGGCTGGCCTCAGCGCCAACTCGAGTGACGAAGAGTTCGCTAGCGCCATCGAAGCGAGTCCGATTCTGCTCGAGCGGCCAATCTTAGTGCACAAGGGCCGCGCCGCCATCGGCCGCCCGCTCTCGAAGATCATGGAGTTGTTCGAAGACTAACTGTCGCCCTCATCGTGCTCCCCATAAGGCGCGAGGGTTTGTAGCCCGGCTTGTCCAGAAATAGGATCGTGACCAATTGCCGCGAATTCAGGCCGTTTCTTGTGCGTCATCTGGGGCGATTGACGGCTCAAGCCAGCCCGCGCCGGAGAGCCCGTTGTTGTTTTGTGCCAGGTAGCCTGTCCCCTAAAAGGACGCAATGTCCGCTCCACGAGGCTCAGCTTCCCAAGCTGAATGTCGACGGTTCGAGCCCCTTCAGCCGCTGCACTCTTTCTCGCGTGGTGGTCGGGGGTTAACGCGTTTGCGCAATGCAGGGCGAGGAGTGGTGTGACTGCCTGGTGCCAGATTGGTGCCAGTGATTTGCGGCGGCTTAGGCGCGCCTCTCGCACTGACTCGAGGATGATGCAGCGACCACAGAGGCGCAGGCCCCGTGAATGAACCCTGAAGAGGAGCTTCGCTACCTCGGCGTGGGCGTGACCCTCCCCCAATTCGGTGGACACCGGGTTTAAGTAGTTAGTTGAGCTCGACAGCACCGTGCCATCAAGCGGGGGAGCCGCGCGAGTCCTGCCCCTTTGTCGCCGTCGTGGTTTGATGGGGTAGGAGGGTGAGCTGGACGTCAGCGGGCCCTCCGAGTCCCAGGGACTGCTCCCTCTCATCTGCGCACGCCCTTCCGCGACGGGACAACGCACTTCGTCTTCGAGCCTCTCGCGTTCGTGGAGAAGCTCGGCTGCAGGTAATGGAAGAAGCGGTCTGGATACCATCGACAAGGGACCGTCGAGAACATCTTTTTCCGGTACAAGACGATCCTCGGGGGAAAGCTCTACGCCCGAGGTCTGTCTGCGCAGAAGGCTGAGGTTGCGATCGGGTGCAAGATTCTCAACCGGATGCTAGGCTGCGGACGGCCCAAGTCGCTCGCCATCGCTCGCCAAAGTCGCCCACGGAGGGGGACCTGCATACCCAATCCGGGTTATGCTCCAACGCCCCGAATCTGCGCTCCGAGAATCGCGGCAAGTCCCGATGAACGGCGAGCTTGATGGTCGGCCTAGTCTGTGAAGAGGACGGGCGGATACCAGTCGGTGCAATCAGGGATCGCCTGGCAGCTTGTCGCCATACGTGCGCATGAACGTGACCAGATTGGTCGCGGTGTTGGTTAGTCCGAGCTTGCTGCGGATGCGGTCGCGCTGTCGGCTGACCGTGGCTTCTGCAACGCCACGGAGTTGAGCGATCTCCTTGCTGGTCAGCCCCTGCCGGATGAGGTGACTAACCTGCAACTCAGCCGTGGTCAGGTTGAGGAATTGTGCGGAAAACTCCCGCGCAAAAGACGACGAGAGGTCTCCCAATTGCCGCTTGATCAATTCGACGTGTTGGCTCCGCCTCGGAAGCAGCTCTCGCTCCAGACCGTATATGAGGGGCATGACCACCAGGGACACGTTCTCGTGAACCGAGCGTCCGATCTCGAGTCGGTCCTCCTGTCCCCTGGAGAGCACCTCGCGAAGCGCGATGTTGGTGTTGTTCAGAGAGGCTTGCTCGATCTCAAGTTGTTCCTGTACGTGTAGGCGCTCTGCGACGCGACCGATTCGCTCAGTGACCACCTCGAGGATGCGTGCTTCGTGCCCCGAAAAAAGTACGGTGTTCGAGGGGCGGTGGGAGGTCCGAAACATCTCGAGCGAGCCACGAACCTCTCCCGTGACTTTAATGGGCGATGCCTGACGCAAGGACGTTGCTTCAAAACGTTTCGAGACGAATGTGTGCTCATCGAAGGTGAGTCGGGCGCAGGTGGACGCGGGGTGCCGCCAGGCGGATGGAAGGATATGCACGGTGCCGTCCAGGATTCGGTCGAGCTGCTTGCCGTGGCGCTCGACGAGGTGAGTGAGTTCGAGCATGCAGCGGAGCTCGTCCTCAAGTTGCCGCTGAGCCTGGATGCGCTCCGCCACTCGTCCCAGACGCTCGGCGACGCTCGCGAGCAGGTCGGAAAGAACGCGCTCCTCGGAATCCGTATCCAGCCCGGACGTGCGAAAGACCTCGACCGAACCGCGGAGCCTTCCGCCGATGTTGATGTTTGACGTGTCCTGCATGGTGGTCTCTCGGAAACCACTCGATACGAACTCCTCGCCATCCAACCGCACACGGGCACAGCTGCCGTCGGGCTGTTGCCATGCGTCCGGGAGGATCTGCACGACGCCCTCCAGCACCCGCGGCAGGTCGGCTCCGTGTCGGTCGATGAGCCGCGTTAACCCAAACAGACACGTGAGGACCTTCTCTCGCTGCTTGAGAGAACTAACGACCTGGCGTAGTGATTCGGCATCCGCCGAGGCCCCTATCGAGGACTCAGGAGGTTGGTGGCCTGTACCGTGATCTCTCATAAGCGGTGATTGTATAGGTGATCCATAGGTAGTTAAACACCCAATCGATATACATAGAGCATGGGTGGGAATACTGGAGTTAAAGATGCCGTGGGGGTTGGTCAGATGTGAGGATGAAAAGCAACGCGAGAAAGCAACCCAGCGGGCGCTCGAGGCGAGACAAGACGCCGGGGGGGGCTTGCTCGCAGGCTGGCCACATGGGCATTTCTAACGACGGGGACAGGTTGGCAGCCCTCGGCCGGTGGAGTGAGGCCGCGGATCGCTATGACCAGGCGGTGGCGGCGGGCGGGTTCGAGGTTGCCCTGTTCAGCAATCTGGGGGTGGCCCGGCTAAACCTGGGGCAGCTCGCTGCCGCCGAGGCTGCCCTTGTGCTGGCTACCGAGTCTGCCGAGCCCACTCCCGCGTCGTTCTTCAATCTTGCTCTGCTGCGTGCTGCCCAGGAGAGACGCATGGATGCAAGGGCCGCCTACGAGGTGGCCGTCGCCATGAACCCCGACTACTTCGAGGCGTGGATCAATCTCGGCAACATCGCGGCGGCGCTCAGGGACTCGGCTGCCGCTCTTCGCGCGTATGAACGTGCACAGACGCTTCGGCCGAACGACCCTGTCCCGGAGTTCTTGACAGCTGCCTTTGGAGGCGGAGCGGCGGACAGGGCGCCCGCGGAGCATGTTCGACGGCTCTTTGATAAGTACGCCGCGACGTTTGAGAACCACCTACAAACGTCGCTCGAATACGACCTGCCCGAGCGCATGGCACGACTCTTTCGCAAGCACACGGCGCCGGATTTCCGCCCTCGCGATCTGCTGGATTTGGGCTGCGGCACCGGACTGGTGGGGATCGCCATGGAAAACCTGGTGGACGGAATGCAGGGAGTCGACATCTCGTCGCGAATGATCGAGCAAGCGCGGGCGAAATCCATTTATACGGAGCTTGTGGTGGAGGACATTCTTGATTTCCTGAAGCGACCTGGCCAGAACTACAATTTGCTGGTGGCCGCAGATGTGTTGCTTTATTTCGGTGACCTACGGCCCCTCCTCGAGGCTATGGGACGCCGGGCCAATCCGGGCGCCTATGCGATGTTCTCAACGGAGACGTCCGAGGGGTCGGGCTACCGACTCACGACGCACTGCCGCTTCGAGCATGCACGTTGCTACGTGCTGGAGACAGCGGCCGCCGCAGGCTGGGAGTGCGTCGGGGTCGAGACCGCACCCATGCGTGTGAACGCGGGAAAACCAGTGATGGGGGACGTATTCCTCATGGGCCGGTCGGGGTGAGCACCGTTCCGAGAGAACAACCGGGGGGGGCGTCTTCGCGTATTTCTGGGCGCTGGTGCACTACTCCCCGCGGCGTTGGTGCAGAATTTCCCGCCCTCAGGGCCCTCTACGTCGGTGCCCTCAGGTTCAGGACCAGGCTAGCCGATGGCCCCCGGCATGAATTCCCGCGTCCACCCGAAGTACAAGTCAAAATATCGAGTCACTAACTGGGGCGAGTACGACCAGGCCCTTCCCCAGCGAAATCAGCGAGCGATGACCACCGACTTCGGCCTGCCCAAGTCGAGCAGCCGGTTCAGGACCTTGCACGCGATGACGACCTCAGCTTTCTGTGCAGCTACACCTCTGGCGTGGAGCCGGTCGCCGAGCATCGACTTGTATCTAAAGAAGGCGTTCTCGACGGTTCCCTGCCGATGGTAGCCAGACTCCTTCTTCCATTGCGTACGCCCGAGCTTGGCGACCCGTTTGATCGTTCGATCTCGTTCGGCGGACCTCGGGCCCCGTTTGGAAACGGATGCCGATCGCGCTGGAGGGACCACGACACTTGCC
>JBLIMI010000192.1:0-6780 GCA_047638655.1 Minisyncoccia bacterium
TCCTGACACCTTCCTCCTGCCAACTCATTGCCGTCAAAAACAAAAACAGCCCATGAAAAAGCCGAAGCTAATCACAGGCTGCTGTGCAGGAGGAAGGTGTCAGGACCGTTCCTTCTTTGATTGGTAGCGGGGGTAGGATTCGAACCTACGACCTCCGGGTTATGAGCCCGACGAGCTGCCTGACTGCTCCACCCCGCGCCGTTGGGGGAGACTATGCCCGCCAATCCACGGGAGTTCAACCCCGGGACACGCTTTCTTCTACGGAATCGCCGTCTTGCGGATCATCCTCTTCGGGTTCTTCGCTCCCTGCCCCATCCACTGGCTTCGAATTCAGCTTCTGCCCCGCCTCGGCGGGTTCTCCTTTGGCTTCAGCCGGTGCCCCTGGGTGAACCTGCAATACGGCAGCGCTAGCTTGCAGCTTGGCGAACAATCCCAAGAGCTCTTGATGGTCCGCGAAATTGCCGAGTAGGCCCGCCCACAGGACACCCTCGGGCGCAGCCGGAAGCGGAGTGGGTTCGGCCCCTTCCTCGGGGGTTGCCGGAATCGCCGGCAAACCCGAGAAGATCAGAATCGCACCCTCGAGGTGGGTCAGGTTGCTCTCCAAAAGCGCCCGCCCCGCGAGTTCGCGCAAGTCCTGAATACGTAGAGCTTCCGGCTCCAACCTCCAGCTCGGTTGACGCACCAAGATCTCGGAAATGAGCAGCGCCTCGAGTTGCGCTTCGGCCTCGGGCATGGAGAGCAAGGAAGGGCGCTGCGCCAAGAGCGCGCCAGCACGCCGCAAGTCCCTTTGGTCCAGTACGCTCGACACTGCACTCGGATCTCCAGTGAGCAGGGGCAACTCGATCAGGAACAGCTCGCGGTAGTCCTTCAGGGCAGCGATCTCGTCGCCACGGTCTGATTCGTAACGAGCGCGATCACGCAGAACGAGTTGACGGCGCGCGCTGTCCCCCGAGTCCGTGCACAACTGCAACGCCAACCCAAATTGTTCAAGCACCTCTGCCGGTTGTGCGCTGGCGGGATCCAGGGCGATCAGATCCGAGAGAAAGAGCGCGCGGACATGGGCCAACTCGGGAGCGTGCTTCTGTTCGGCGCTCGCGGCACAGCCTTGAATGTGAGTGGCGAGCAATCGTTCCAGGAAGGCCTGGCCGCCCGGAACGGAACTGGCCGCTCCCCGCAGTTCCATGGCCCAGGTCACGATTTGATGGTGACTACCGGCATCAAGACCAACGATCGAAGCAGCGGGAAGGGAAGCAATGGCCCCCAGCACTCCGCGCAAGCGCAGAACGCGCGTCTCCGCGTTTTGCACGTCAAGCAGCCTGGCCATGCCCTGCACCAAGCGCGTCGCGTCGCCCTTGGAGAGACGGACCAAAGCTTGAGAGAGGCTGGCCACTCCCGCCGGACCGCTGGTGGCGATCTCGTCGAAGTTGGGCAGCGCCATCAGGCGTTCCAACTCTGGCTGGCCCCCGCGGGCGGCCAAGAGATCGAGAAGCTGAACTTGGAGACTGGGGACGGTCTCGATCGAGAGGCTCCGTACGAATGCTCCCGGTGCCGCGCGGACGACAAGCCCAGCGAGATGGTCCGAGCTGAGGTACTTGAGGGATCGACGTCGCAAGTTGACATCATCCCCTTGCAATTGAGCGAGCAAGGTATCGAGCACAAGCTGCGCGGCGGGCTCGGTCACATCGAGAGCGCTCGCCATGTCACCGATAGCGGCCAACAAGTTGTAGCGCAACTCCTTGGACGAATCCTCGCGCCCCAGCACGATCACCGCCCGTTCGATGCTAACCGCCCCGCGAACCAAAGGCAGAAAGCCTGCCGCCGCGATTCGAACGCTGTCCGTTTCTCGGACCTCTTCGATCAAACCGAGCATCATGGGCGCCACTGGGCGCAAGGAGGGATTCACCGGGAGTTTCGCCTCCACGGCTTTGGTCGTCAGTGAGCGCAAGGCCGACATGCAAGTCACCAAGACATCACGGTCGGTGAGTCGGTTGGGGACCGCAAGCATCTGCAACTGGCTGACCAGGATCTCCACTCCAGCGATCAAACTGTCCGCTCCGCTGCCCGCGGGCGTCCAAGGCATGCGACGCAAAGCGTCCGCCACCGGCGCTTGAAGATTTGTGTGCCCCTGACGCTGACGCTGCACGAGCAAGGCCCGCATGCGCTGCAGTTCGGGGTCGCTGCTGGGTCCACCAGAATGAATTTGGAGCAAGGCCTCCACCGCTGCGCGGAAGGCGGGCCCGTCCTCTTCTATGGCGAGTTGTGTCAACAAGGTAGCGCTAGCCGGCGCCGCCCCTTCTGTTTGTTTGCGGCCGAGAGCGCCGATGGCTGCCGCTCGTAAGCGTGGGTCGGGACTTTGGAGCAGCAACGTCGCCCGCGCGGGCTCGTGCTGCAGCAATTGAATTTGCAGCGCCCTGGCCTCGGACTCCTTCTCGAGGGCGGTGGCCCTGAAGACGCTCTCCGAGCACTCTTGCTGGGCCTGGGGCCAGAAGACGTCGAATTCGGCCGCGGAGCTAAACCAGCGCAGAAAGAGATCAAACAGGGCCATGCGGGCAGCGAGCACCACCTGCTGGTCCTGCGCATCGAGCAGGGACGCAATGGCCGGTGCCTGGTCCGACCAGCCCAGCCGCCCCAGGGCCCGGGCGGTGCAGCACCAGAGTACGGGCTGGCTGGGATCAGCCAGGCGCTCTTGCACCTCTCGACGCCAGAGTCGGGTGGCCCCGGGATCCCCGACGAGTCGTTGTCGCAACCACTCCAAAGCGTTTTCCCGCTCCAACAAGCGTTCGGAGCGCCGGCTGGCGGAGGCCGTTGCGGGCACTTCGCGCCCTGCTCTCAGGATCATGGCTCGCAAAACGAGCCGGGGGTCTTGGGCCCACATTTCGTCTGCGTGGCCCGAGAGTTCAGCCTGACCCAAACCCACCAGGTCTTGATTCAGTTCGGCCAGCGAGGAGCGAGCGCTCTCGGCCTCAAGCCACCTGCCCGAAGGGCCAGCGGAAGCAGGGCGAGGGACCATTCCTGCCCCCAACAGGAGCACCATGACCCAGCCAGACTCCATCAGGGTCGCTCTCATTCGCGCCTGATTCACCGGTCTGTGTAAGGTCATTTCTCTTCTGTTGGATTCCAAGTCCGGTCGCAAAATAAGGCCACCAGAGCCATGGTAAGAAGCGAGCCGGGCAGACACGACGGTCCACACCCGTTTCTTCGACAACCAGAGCGCTCGATCTACGCAGAGCTATCGGGAAAGATGGCAGAAGATTTCATCCGCCAGGAATTCGAGGCCGCGATCGCCTGTCTCCAGGGCCAGCTCGGAGACTTCCTCGTAAAGCGGTGCTCTTCGTCGTGCGAGTTCCTCGCATTCCGCAAGCGGGCTCAAATCCGTCAAAGGGGGCCGAAAACTGGGATCCCCAGCCATTCGGCGCATCAGCACTTGGGGGCTGGCCAGCAGCCAAACACAGCGCGCCGCTCTTCCCAGCAAATCTCGATTGGCGGGACTTTCGATCACGCCCCCGCCCGTGGCGAGCACGAACGGCGCCGCGGGGGCCAGGCAAGTCGCGAGCGCCTCGCTCTCCAGTTCGCGGAATCGCTGCAGGCCGACCCGCTGCAAGAGTGCGCCGGTGGATTCTTCCTGCTCCCCAAAACGTCGCGCGAGCTCCAGATCCAGATCGAGGAACGGCAGGCTCAAGCGCTCGGCGAGCAGATGCCCAAGGCTGGTCTTGCCCGTGCCCCGCAGGCCAACCAGGGCCAAAGGCAGGTCCAGGGACGGAATCTTCTCACTCACCACGCGCCTTCCGCTCGTCCCCATAGGCGTGCTCAAAGGTGGAGCGCATCAAGGCCTCCGGCGCTTCCTTCTTGGTGAAACGCTTGAATTGCGCCAGTGCTTGGCGAACGAACCATTCACCCCCAGGAACCGGTGTGCAGTTGCGATCGCGAGCAGCGAGTAGCAGCGGTGTCTTGAGCGGCCGGTAGTTGGCGTCAATCACGATGCGATCGGTGGGAACGGCACTCTCGTCGAACGGCAGGTTGCCCGGATCCGCCAAACCACCGGCAGGTGTGCAGTGCACGAGCACGTGGTAGTCCGCCTCCCCGACCGAGTCCCAGGGAATGCTCTTGCCCGCGAAGTCTGCCGCCAGTTGGTCGGCCGCTTCGTCACGTCGGGCACTGACCAACAAGTGCGCGCCCACTTCGCGCGTGGCCTGGGCTGCGGATCGCGCCGCGCCGCCGGCACCAATTACCAGCACGCGGGCATGGGCCACGTCCGGAGCATGCATCTCCCGACGTCGGTGTGCCTCCAGAGAAACTTCGATCAGTTCTCGCAGGGCCGTCACATCGGTGTTCGAAGCCATCCAGCCGTCGCCCTCGCGCACGAGTGTGTTGGCCGCTCCGGCGGCTCGCGCCGACTGCTCAGCTCCCTTGGCGAGACGCAAAGCCTCTTGCTTGAAAGGTGCCGTGATCGAGAAGCCACGGAAGTTTTCATCGTCCGCAAGCTCCAGGAAATTCTCAAGGCTCTGGGGCTCAAACGCCAAATAGATAGCATCCAGGTTGGCGGCTTTGAGTGCCATGTTGTGCAACAGTGGCGACCAGGAATGAGTCACCGGTCGACCGACGATGCCCAAGATGGCGGTCTCTGGACTGAACCCACCGGGGGGCGCCGCGGCCAACATGTCGTTCACCCGCAACTGCCCTGGCGCCGTGGCGCGGCTCGAGCCTTTGGGAGCAGCGTAGGTGAACGGGGAACCAAAGATGGGAGCGAGCAGTCGCGTGAAGCTTCCCGCTTCCCCGCTGCAAAACGCGATCAAGCCGCCCCCCTGGGCGCGCAAGTAACGCAACATACGCAGGCCGTCTTCATGACACTCGGCGTGGGTCACCAGCTTGATGATGTCCCCCTCATAGAGCACCGATTTCTGTTCCTCGTGCAGGGCGTCGAGATCCTCGGGCGTTCCGTCGAGGATGTGCCGCGAGACGATGCGGTGACACTTGCCCTCCATCTCGCCCAGGTCCAAGGACCAACGCCAATCGATGTCGACAAAGTCTGCTCCCGCGCGGGCGGCGGCATGCAAAATTTCGAAGCGCTCTTCTCGGCTGCCTTCAAATTCACCGAACCCCTCTTTGCCGTGGACGGTGACGATGACCGGCTTGGAGCAACTCCGAAAGAGATCGCGCAAGGCCTCTTCCCCCGGATGACCGATGAGATCGAGCCGCAACTCCACCAAGTCCGCCAGGGGCAAGTTGCGCTCCAGAGCGCTCCGAAGTGCGGGAAGATCAGGTTCAAGCAGGGAAACAACAATGGCCATGGCGGAAGAGTACATGGTCCGGTGCGGGGTTAGAAACAAGGAAAAACCCCATGGTTTGCCCCGAGCAAGCCGCCCACCTCGGAATCGGGGCATATCTGGCGTGCTGGGTGAATTCCCAGCAACGGTTTCCTACGAGAATCAAGCTCTACAGCCCCTTGCGATTACCGTCCGCCTTGTAAAAAATCGAAGGAACCTGGCCACGAATGGCTCCGTCAAACGGGATGGCTCCGATTCAGCAAGCCTGATCGGGTGTTCCCTAACAATTCAACCTCAGCCCTCATACGGAGGCTCCTCCCATGCAGATCCAGAATCCCCCTTCTGACTCCTTGCTCGCAGGAAAAACAACGGTCAAACCCTCGCTAACATCGAGTGGGCTCCGGCTTGCGCTGAAGACCGCTTTGGTGTGCTCGCTGGGTGCGGGTCTTGCCAGTGCTGGCAACCTGGACAGCCTGACCACCACGTTCCTCTCGGACAATGGGCAGGCGGGAAACATGTTCGATGTGAAAGCCCTGGAAGAGCTCCACATCGTCGCCCTCGACGGCAACTTTGATCCGGGCACCATTTCGGTCGAGGTGTACACCACGCCGGGGACCTACATTGGGAATGAAACCAACTCCAATGCTTGGACCTTGGTGGCCTCTGGCCAAGTGGTCTCCATCGGAACCGACATGCCCACGCCTCTTCCCTTCGTGCTCGACATCACGATTCCCATCGGGCAATCCATGGGGTTCTACGTCACGGCGGCCAACGGCTCCTACATCAACTACACCAACGGACTAGGCACTCTGCCCGCGACGGCCGCAGCCAACGCGGACATGGAAATCGGTGAAGGCCTCGGAGTCGCTTATCCCTTCAGCAGCAACTACTCGCCCCGCGTCTGGAACGGCACCATCTACTATGTCGCCGACACGGGAACGGCCTATTGCTTCGGTGACCTCTCTGCCAGCGTGTGCCCCTGTGGAAACCTCGGCCAGGAGTCCGCGGGTTGCGCCAACAGTGGCGGTCAAGGGGCAAAATTGGTGGGTGCTGGCTCCCTGTCCCTCTCCCAAGACAATTTGACCCTGCAAGTGAGCGACTTGCCGCCCAACCGCCCCGGCCTCCTGGTCGCAGGCACGACAGATGTGAACGGCGGCGGTGGAGCCTACTTCGGTGATGGCTTTCTCTGCTCGGGCGGATCGATCACCAACCTGGGGCTGCAGTATTCAAATGCCACCGGCGACATCATTTGGGGCCCGGGCTTGGCCTCCTCAGGCGGTTTCAGCGCTGGAGCCACCCAGTACTTCCAAGTGATCTACAGGGACACTTACCCCAACAATCCCTGCGGCACGTACTTCAACGCGTCGAACGGGGTGCGGGTGAACTTCCAACCCTGAGTCGCACGGGTCATGGGGACACACTCCTGACCTAGCAACAACAAAGAGTCTCAAGCAAAGAGCCCCGGGGGGGCCCAAAGCGACGCGGGGGGCGGCGGTGTTTGTGGGGCGGTTGGTCG
>JBLIMI010000193.1:0-6771 GCA_047638655.1 Minisyncoccia bacterium
AGCAACATCAGCGCCGGCCCCCTGCGGATGGCGAAACTTGACCTTCCACTTTCTGGCTGGGTCGACATCAATGGCCCCTCAGGATCCGGCAAGAGCACCTTGCTCTTTGATGTGCTTCAAGCCTCGTTCGATGCGGGGCTTCCGGTTGGCTGCGAAGCCATCGACTTGGAAGGAAACATGCTTCACTTCCGCAAAGTGGTTGGTGCACAACGGCCCCAGAGGAATGGAACAGTCATCGGCGCGCTGGATCTGATGAAGCCCATGCAGCAGCTCTTTCATGGCCAGTCCTCGGAGGTGGATCTCCCCTTGCAAGCCTTCTCGTTCTTGAGCCCGAAGGGTCGCTGCAACTCTTGCAATGGTTCCGGGCAAGAACGGATCAGCATGGACTTCATGGCCGACCTCGACCTGCCTTGCCCCACCTGCGGAGGGAAGCGTTACCGATCCGAGGTTCTCACGGTTCAGTGGGAAGGTCTCGATGCAGCTCAATTCCTGGAACAGCACGCGACTCCATTGATGGCCCTCTTGCCCTCCGGAAAACTAAAGCGTGCCATCGCTGCACTTGAGCAAGTGGGGCTGGGCTACCTGACCCTGGGACGCGGCCTCAAGACACTCTCCGGTGGCGAAGTCCAACGGCTAGCCTTGGCTCGCGGCCTGGCTTCAACCGACCATCCGTCCTTGTTCCTCTTCGATCACCCCGACGCGGGCTTGCACAACTCGAATCTTGAGCAGATCGTGAAGGCATTCAAGGATCTCAGCACCCGTGGAAATTTGGTGGTCACCACAGCGCGGAGTCTCGTACTCCATAAAGCGGCCAACGTGGGCTTGACGCTCTAGCGCGGCGCAGGCCTTGCAAGAAACCAGTAAATGGCGGCGAGTTCAACCTCAGTCGAACTCGAACAGGTAGCTTGTGTTCTGCAACCACCCTCTCTCCGTTGATCCCATGAAATTGACCCCTCTGATCTTCCCTGCCCTGCTGCTCTTTGCGAGCGCTGGATCTCCCGCCCTTCCTGTTGTGGAGCAGGTCAGCCCCTCGGCTAGCGACTTCGACTCTCTCAATGATGAATTCGAAGCCGCCTTGGGTCAGTGGAAAATCGACCTAAGAGAAGCCACCAAGGAAACTCGCAACGCCATTCGCAAGGCAAAGCCTGGAGGGATCTTCTGGGATCGCTTCGTTGCGTTGTCGGATAAAGGTGATGGCCAAGCCAAGTTATGGGTCATCTCCCATATCCGAGCGTCGAGCATCAAATCCAACAAGCGCTTGGAGACACTCGAGCCCCTGTATCGTTTGCTGGCGACCGAGCACTCCGACGCCACCTGGTTCGGTGACGTGATCGCTCAGCTCTACAAGGACAATCGAACCCTGAAGCCTGACCTGACCCTGGAGCTCTACGCGATTGTCATCGCCAAGAGTGAGACCGCAGAGCACAAGGCCGGCGCCATGTTCAACAGCGCAGCCTTGCTGGAACGTTCCGACACCGAGGAGAGCAAGGCACGCGCCAAGGTCTACTTGGATACGATCGCCAAGGACTTCGAAGACACGACTTGGGCCGCCAAGGTGGCTGATGCGCGCGCCGCGGCGAACACCAAGGTTGGCAAGATGGCCCCCGACTTCAAGGGCAAGACCATCGACGACTTCGAGTTCAACCTCTCAGACTACAAAGGCAAGGTTGTCCTGCTCGACTTCTACGGCTTTTGGTGAGGCCCCTGCAAGCAGGCCATGCCCCACCTGCAGGAGCTCGTTGAGCGCCACAAAAGCGACGCATTTGTCTTGATCGGTGTGAACACCGGGGACAACCCCGAGGCATACCGTGCGGGTCTCGATAAGTACGGGGTCTCTTGGCTCAGTGCCTACCAAGGAGAGAGCTCCAAAATCGCTGACCTCTACTGCGTTTTGGGCTATCCCAGCTACGTCTTGATCGATGCCGCCGGCAAGATTCGAGAGCGTGGTCACAACGCACAAGCCATGGACTCCTTGATCGCTAAGCTCCTTAAGGAAGCGAAGAAATCCTCAGCAGAATGACTCCTAGCTGGCTCACCTTGCTTCGGTCAAGCCTCCCCCTGCTCGCGCTGTTTGTCGGCGCGACGCAGGAGGGCCCGAGGCGTACACCCGCCGACACCCTGCCCACGCCCCTCGTACGTGTGGAACTGTTGGGAGCCGAGGAACTCGCGGCAGGCTGGTCTGCACGTGCAGAGGAAGTCGCTCTAGGCCGCCGACTCTTCTTCGACTCCATCCTTTCGCGGGACAAGTCAGTGGCCTGCGCCACTTGCCACCAACCGGAGTTCGCGTTCGCCGATGACAAGCGCTTCTCCATTGGTATCGACAATCAGCGCACGAGCTTCAACTCCCCGAGCCTGATCAACAAAGCCCTCAGCACAAACGTCTTCTGGGACGGACGGGCCAGCTCAATCGAGAGCCAAGTGCTGCTCCCCATCCAGAACGAGACGGAAATGGGACTCGGTCTTGAAGAAGCGCTGGAGCGAGTCACGGCGGATGCAACCTACTCCGCCGATTTCCAGGCCACCTACCAATCCGCCCCCAACGAACAAAACCTCGCAAAAGCCATGTCAGCGTTCATTCGCGCTTTGGCCTTTGCTGACTCCCCCGTCGACCGCTTTCGAAACGGCGAGACAACGGCGCTCAATTCTTCCGAACGCGCCGGCCTCTGGGTCTACGAAGGCCGCGGAGGTTGTTGGAAATGCCACGTCGGCCCCAACTTGAGCGACGAGCAATTCCACAATACGGGCATCGGCTCGCTGGAGGGCATCCCCCTCCCGGGCCGTTCCGGGGCGACCGGGGAGATTACAGATCTCGGCAAGTTCCGGACACCTGGGCTAAGGATGCTCACCAAGACTGCGCCCTACATGCACGACGGTAGTCTGGCCACTCTTGAGGAAGTGATCGAGTTCTATCGCGAAGGCGGACACGCCAACGAGAACCTCTCACCAAAGCTGAAGCCGATCGACCTCTCTGACGAGGACGCGAAGAACTTGGTCGCCTTCCTGAGGGCACTCTCACGCTGAGGGCCCGCTCGCGACGAGGGGTGAGTGCGTTCCCGAGACACGCTCGCTAGAATCCCTGAGCCATGGCGCGCGCCTCCATCCCTCTTCTTGTGACCCTTTGTGGCTCCTTCGTCGTGACGCTCGTGACGAGCTGCGGGGCCGAAGAGTCGCCTGCTGACCAAGCGCAAGCCACGCCAGCACCGAAGGCAATCGCTTCCTTGGCTTCCGGCGTACCAGCGCCAGCACCGCGCCCACTCCCTGCGGAACTGAAGCTCGTCTACCGAGAGATCCTGGCACAACGCTACGTTCGTGCACGCGAACTCGCCAACCAGTTCCTCAAATCCCACCCTCAGGATGCCCAAGCGCTTCTGATGATTGGGCTCAGCCACTTCAAAGCGGACAATCACGGCGCGGCGCGACCTTTCCTGGAACGAGCGCTCGAGCTCGCACCCGATTACTACATCACCCACGACTACTTGGCCGAGACGCTCTTCTTGTTGGGTGATCTACGCGGTGCGCGCCAGCACTTCGAAGCCTTCGGAACCTTCGTTCCCCAAGAGCCAAAGACCTACGTGCGCCTCGGCATGATCGATTTCGAAGAAGGCAACCTCGAGCATGCCGCAGCTCATTTTCATCGGGCGCTCGCACTCTTCGAGGAATTGCGGGTGAGCAACCCGCGAGTGCACGCCGGGCAGAGTTCCGAATTGGCGGGTGCCCACGCCCGGCTTGGGGACGTCCACTTCGCCAACGGTAACTACGTACAGGCTCGGGACCAGTGGTTAGAAGCCACGCGGATTTCGCCCAGCAACATCAGTGCCTTCTTCACTCTAAGCCTGGCCTACCGGCGTCTAGGCGAAGACCAACGGGCCGACGAAGCACTCGAACGCTACGAATCTGCCCGCCGTGACATCATCGAACAGCAGCGGCAGGGAAAACGCTGATGAGAAGAGTCAACACTCTCCGGACTCGGGGCTGGGCCCTGGCGCTAGCAAGCGCAGTGCTCGCGGGATGTGACCAACAGATCGAATCCCCATCGGCCCTTCCCCGCGGAATTCATTTCACTGACGTCACGGAATCTTCGGGGATCGAATTCGAGACCACCTTTGGTGAGCAACCGGCCACTCAAATTCTCGAGGTCAAGGGAGGAGGGTTGGCGCTCATTGACCATGACGGTGATGGAGACCTCGACATCTTCGTTCCGAACGGCGCCACCATGTCCGCTCCAACAGAGGGCCCCGGCTGTCGCCTCTTCGAGAACCAAGGGAACATGCGTTTTCGTGATGCAACCCAGGAGTCCAATCTCCAACTCAGACGCTGGGGTGTTGGCGCAGCCGTTGCCGACTACGATGGCGATGGCCATCAGGACATCTACGTCACCTGCTACGGAAGCAACGCTTTGCTCCATAACCTCGGAGACGGAACCTTTGAAGATGTCACACAAGCCGCGCAGGTCGCAGGCGATGCCTGGAGTGTTGCCGCGGCCTTCGGGGATCTCGATGGCGATGGAGACCTAGATCTCTACGTGGCCAATTACCTCGAGTTTGACATTGAGCATCCGCCCCCGGCTTCAAGCTTTAAGGGCGCCCCAGTGTTCAAGGGCCCCATGGGGCTGACCCCTGCCCAAGATGTGCTCTACGAGAACCTCGGGGGAGGACGCTTCCGCGAAGTGAGCGCAGCGTCCGGGATCCGCGAAACACCGGCTTCATTCGGGCTTGGCACTGCGATTCTCGACTTCAACGGCGATGGCAAGCAGGACATCTATGTGGGCAACGACTCCGATGCAAACTTACTGTACCTAGGACAGGGCGGCATGCGTTTCGAAGAGGTGGGCATGCGCAGCGGGCTCGCCGCCAACCTCTATGGTTCCACGCAGGCGACCATGGGTATCGCCCTCGGTGATGTCAACGGCAACGGTTTTCCGGATGTCTTCACGAGCAATTTCTCCAACGACACCAACACGCTTCACATCAATCAACAAGGGCGCTTCTACGATGACGTGACCGCCCGTTATGGACTGGGGATGGTAGCTTTCCCCTACGTTGGCTGGGGCTGCGGGCTCTACGACTTCGATCAGGACAGAGACGAGGACCTGATTGTGTTCAACGGTCACGTGTACCCTAGCGCCACCTGCGAACTGATGGACGCCGAGTTCAACGAACCCCCCTTGCTCTACACTCGCGAAGACAAGCGCTTTCGGCTGCTGACAGCGGATCAAGCTGGCCCTTGGCTTTCCGAAGCCCATCGCGATCGCGGCGCCGCTTTTGGTGACCTCGATGACGATGGAGACGTCGACATGATTGTACTTGAGCTAAACGGGCCGCTGCGCATCCTGCGCAATGATAGCCAGGGAGCCAACTGGCTCGTGATCAGGCTGGAAGGAGGCGGAATCGGTAGTCGCGTGGAGTTGTTCGGGGAAGGAACCACCCAAACGCGCTGGATTTATTCGGGCGCGAGCTTCGCTTCCGCCTCTGAGCAGGCCGCCCATTTTGGGCTGGGCTCGAGCACAGCCCTGGTCAAGGTTCATGTGACCTGGCCCGATGGCAAAGTCACGCGCCTGAATGACGTTGAGCTCAATCAGCACTTGCTTGTGAAGCACTGATTGAGCTTGCGCTGCTAGCGACGCGCGGGCTGGTTGGGCCCAGGCATGGTGCGCAGAATGAACTCGCGGATATCGTCGTTGGCCTGCTTCAAGTCGGGCCTGCGAAGATACATCATGTGTCCAGAACGATAGCCCTTCCAGCTCATGCGGTTCTGGAAACGGCCAGCCGGATCCATATTCCACATGGTGTACTTGGCGTTGAAGTAGTCCGTTCCTCCATCGTAGTAGCCGGACTGCACCATGACATGCAGGTAGGGGTTCTGGGCCATGGCCCGTTGCAACGTTCGTCCGGTGCGATCCCCATCTCGATTCCAGGGATGAACGGATCCAAACAGCCAATACTGAAGATCGGAATCGTAGCCAAGCACGTCCCGCAAGTAGTGGTTGATGGCCGGGGCAAAGGCGTGGTTCCAGGATGACAGCGCGGGATCAAAGTCCGGAGAGGTGCCAGATGCCGCACGGTCCATTCCGCGATAGCGAGAGTCGAGTCGGCCCACCGTGAGTCCTTCTTCGCGCAGAAGTTCCTTCCAGTAGAAGGAAGTGGGTACCGCCATGTTGTATTGACGAACGACTCCCTCATCTAGCCCCGAGTAGCGGGCGTAGCGCTTTGTCAAACGATCGCGATCGGCATCCAGCAAGGAGCCGCCGCGCGCCAGAGCAGGCAAGAGCTGATCCATGGTGAAAGCTTCCACCTGGGGCAGCAATTCTTCGAGATCCAAGGCCTGGAGCTCCGCGTCGAGTTTCTTGTGGAACCAAGCGGTTGCGGCGTAGTAGGGCAAGTACAACGCCTGCGCGACGGGTCCATCGCGCTCGATGCCCATCTCGGTCGGGGACACGAGCACCACGCCGTTGAGGTACATCCAGTGCGAGCCCTGCAATTCACCGGCAAGCCCCGAGACGCGAGTCGTCCCATAGGATTCGCCGATCAGGTACTTGGGGCTGGTCCAGCGACTTTGGCGAGTCACAAATGTGTCTAACCATTCAGCGAGGTAGCGAATGTCCGCATTCACTCCAAAGAAGTGCGAGCGTTGCGCGTCGCCGTGAATTCTGGAGAAGCCAGTGTTGACAGGGTCGATGTAGACGATGTCAGCCACATCGAGGATCGAGTAAGGGTTCTCCTGAACACCGTAGGGTTGAACCGGATAGCCCTCGTCATCGATATTGAGCACGCG
>JBLIMI010000194.1:0-6723 GCA_047638655.1 Minisyncoccia bacterium
GCAGGCGAAGAAGACTGTCAAGGCTCCCGCTCGCTGGCCGCTGGCGATGGCTCCGTGAACGAAGGGAGTGGTGCCACCTGCCGTGATGCCGAAGACCACATCGTTTTCATTGAGTCCCAGGGCTTCCAATTCCTTGGCTGCTTCTGCGCCCGAGTCCTCTGCTCCTTCCACGGACTGAAACATGGCGCCTTTGCCTCCTGCGAGGATGCCTTGCACCTGATCGGGCGCGCACTGAAACGTGGGGGGGCATTCAACAGCGTCGAGCACTCCGAGCCGTCCGCTGGTTCCCGCGCCCACGTAGAGCAATCTGCCGCCACGTGCCAAGCGTTCAGCGATGGCGTCGATGGCGTTGGCGATGGACTGCTGGGCGCCTGCGATCGCATCGTGGATGCAGCGATCCTCCCGGCCGATGAGGGCCAAGGCCTGCACCGTCGGCAGGGCGTCGAGTTCGACGGTGGCCTTGTTCAAGGCCTCCGTGGTCAACCCCGAACGGTCCGGGACATCCTCTGCAGAGCTCACTCCTTGGACTCCGAGCGACGGCGTTTGAAGCGCGTGCCTGCTTCCCAGAATGGAGGAGGCAAGGTTCCGCCGCCGTCGATCACCAGGCACTCACCTGTGATGTAGTCACTGGCGGGGGAGAGCAGGTGCAAGCATTGAGCAGCCACCTCGTCCGTGGTGGCGAAGCGTCCCAGGGGGATGGCCCGTTCGATGTTCTTGCGCACCTCTTCGTTGGGCCACAGGTTGGCCGCGGCGCCCTTGGATTCGAAGGGGCCGGGAGCGATGGCGTTGACCCGGATGCCATGCCTCGACCATTCCGAGGCCAGTGTTTTGGTCATGGCCAGAACACCCGCCTTGGCGCTCGCTGAGTGCACCACTCCGGCCATGCCCGTCCAAGCGTAGGTCGCGACCACGTTCAGGATCGAGCCCCCCTCGCCAGCGATCATGGTCTTGCCCACGGCTTGAGAGACGTAAAAGGTTCCGTCGAGCACGATTCCAAGCACAGCGCGCCAAGCGTTCGCTGAGAGCCGTTCCGAGGGGCAAACGAAGTTGCCCGCCGCGTTGTTGATCAGGTGATCAATCCTTCCGTGACGGTCGATGATGGCTTCCACGCAGGTGCGCACCAGCGCAGGTTCACGAACGTCGCAGACCTCGGACTCTATGGTCCAACCGTGCTCTGCTGCGTCCTTTTGGAGTTTGGCGTGGTTCTCAGGGTTGCGCGAAGCGATGACCACTGTGGCGCCGAGCGCCGCCAGTCCGCGGCTGATCTCGAGCCCGAGCCCCGTCCCGCCGCCGGTCACGAGACAAATCTTGTTGGCAAATGTCCCGGGGGGGAGCCACTGGGCCGCTGTAGGCATCTTTGAGTTCGTGCTCATGGGCCCAGCTTGGCAGATCCAAGGCGGCGAAAGGACCCAAAAATAACCGAACAGGTCTGCGTCAGTGGACGCTCTGAAGACAGCGACCCGGCGCTAGACTTCCCCGGGACTTGGTCCTCCATTTATTTCTCTCAAAGCCACACGCTTCATGCGCTCACGCCCCACCTCCCACCTTTTGCTCCTGGCTCTCTCCGTTGCGCTCTTTCTGCCTTCCTGTCTCTTCGGGACGAAGAAGCACACGGAGACCAGCGGCACCTACGTTAGCTCCCAGACCTTCGGTCACATCGAGTTGGGCCAGTCCGAGGAATTCGTCACTGGGCTGCTGGGGGAGCCCGATTCGAAGCTGAGTCAATCCGGCGAGGGAGGCGAGAGTGTGATTTGGAAGTGGTCCTACTCGAGTGAGACCGAATCCCGTGGCAGTGTTTTCCTCGTGGCCAGTTCATCCACCACGACCAACTCATCGGGCCGGACGTTCGTCGAGTTCAAAGAGGGTAAGGTGTCCAAGGCTTGGCGAGACTAGAACGCACCCGGCGGGTAAGAGATGGGGATCACTCCAACAAGGCCAGTCTTGATTTAAATCTCAAGCCACTGCGCCAGCATGCGGTGGAAGTGATGAACACCTTGCTCTTTCTCGGGGGAGAAGCGGCCGCAGGTGTAAAGCCGTGAGTTCACGCCCCGCTGCACCTTTTGAACCACCCCAGCGTCCTCCTCTTGGACCCCATCGAGCCCTGACCCGGCACCGCTATCCCGTAGCTCCGGCCGCCAGACGTAAGGGAAGAATCGTACTCGCGTGCGTTTGGGGCCGAGGGGTTCGATCACGTTCAGCGAAAGTCCCCAGGGGTAGAAGTTGAACAAGGTTCCGGGAGACAGCCAGTAGTAGTACGCCGCGACCGGACCCTTGAGTCCAGGTAGGGTGTGTTCGGGATCAAAGGCTGTCTCTCCCTCACGAGCGATCCCCACCTGCAAACTGCCTGACGGGAAAAGTTGTGTTTCGTACTCCTCATCCAGCATGGTTCGATGAAGCGCAGGATGAACGTAGGGGATATGGAACCCCTCCAAGAAGTTATCGAGGTAGAGCGCCCAGTGGCTCTCCACTTCATAGGTGGCTGCACCCTCCGGGTCAGGAACGAATTGTTCTTGCGGCAAGCGCTCCAGCAGCGGCGCCAGCGGAGCCGCCCATTCCGCGAACTTGAGTTCCTGGCCGAGGGAGGTGAATGGGGCTCCGCAAATTGAATGCAGGGGGAGTTCCGGAAGGTCATCTTCCTGGCGCGGGAAGTCCTTGGCTGCTGTGAAAGCCGGCATGTGTTGCATGTGGCCGTCGAGTCCGAAAGTGCGGCCGTGATAGCCACAGCGGATGGACTTCAGCACGCAGGGACTCTCGAGCAAGAGGCAGCCGCGGTGGGTGCAGACGTTCGAGAGGCAGCGCAACTGATCCCGCTCATCGCGCACGAGCAGCAAGGGCTCATTGATGGAGCCTGGCAGCAACTCAAAGGGGCTCCCGTGCCCGCTAGCAAGATTCTCGTGATGGCCCACCCACTGCCAGCTGGGGGCGAAGGCGCGCTCTAGCAGGCGCTGGTAGAGCGCGGGGTCCCGGTAGAATGAGCCGGGGAGCGTGGAGGACTGGTGGATGTCGGAATCGATAGTAAACCGCATGCTGGTCAAGGGGACTGCCTGGGAGGAATGTGGATTTCGAAGCGGGACTCGTCCGTAGAGTAAGAAATCCCATGGGGTTAGGAGCATTCGTCGCGCGAGCAGGGCCTGCTTCTGGCCCGGGCGGGCCCTGCAAGCCGACTGTGGGTGGATTCCTTCACTGGTGGGGCTGGAATGCTGTTTGCAAAGTCCACACTCTTGCCAGGCAGTTCCGTCACAATCCGGTTCTTTCCGCATAGGTCAGGGCATTCCAACCACCCCGCCACCTCCCGCCATGCTCAAGTCGCCCTTCGTCTCACTCCTGCTTCTCTCCCTGGTCAGCTGCACCGCCCGTGACTCGCAATCCAGCGCCACCTCCACCAGCATCGAGCAGGTTGGCCGTCCGGACTCGTCCACCCCAACTCGGTCCATGCTTCCCGTAGCGGGCGTCCCCATGGAACGTGTAGCCACTTTCGCCGGTGGGTGCTTCTGGTGCATGGAGCTTCCGTTCGAGGAGCTACCGGGTGTCTCCGCGGCCATCTCTGGCTACACGGACGGCAAGGTCGAGTTTCCGACCTACCGCGCCGTCTGTAGCGGAACGACGGGCCACACCGAAGCCATCCAGGTGCACTACGATCAGTCGCTTGTGTCTTACGACAGCTTGCTCGCCGTCTTTTGGCGTCAAATTGACCCCACCGATGCCGGTGGACAGTTCGTGGACCGCGGTAGTCAATACCGTCCCGCCATCTACTTCCACGATGCGGAGCAGGAGCAAGCGGCCCTGGCTTCCAGAGCGGCACTGGGGGAGAGTGGTATTTTCAAGGACCCGATCGTGACCGACATTAAGGCCTTCAGCGTGTTCTACCCCGCGGAAGATTACCACCAGGATTATTACGGCAAGAACCCCACCAACTACAAGCGTTACCGCAAGGGGTCCGGACGCGATCGCTTTTTGGACAAGGCTTGGGGTGATGACCGCACCGTCCAGGTAGAGGCTGGCCCCGCTGCCTATGAACAGCCGAGTGACGAGGCTCTGCGGGATGTGTTGACGGACTTGCAGTACCGAGTGACGCAAGAAGACGCGACCGAACGACCCTTCGAAAATTCGTTCTGGGACAACAAGCGGGCGGGGTTGTACGTGGACATCGTCTCGGGTGAAGCGCTCTTCAGCTCCAGCGATAAGTTCAAGTCGGGCACTGGCTGGCCGAGCTTCACTCGTCCTATCGTCGAGCACAGCATCAAACAAGATGTGGATCACAAACTGGGCTACGCGCGTAATGAAGTGCGCAGCCAGCTGGCGAACTCGCATCTCGGACACGTCTTTGAGGATGGGCCCCAGCCCACAGGCTTGCGTTACTGCATCAATTCCGCCTCCATGCGATTCATTCCCCTGGAGGACTTGGAGGAAGAGGGCTACGGCCAATTCGCCAAGGGAATAGAGTAGGGCAGGAATACGCGCCCGGGCGACACTGGACAGAAGGGCGGACGGAGGGCAATCTGTGACTCGCGAGGTGATCTAGATGAAGCATCAGGAACTGATTCAGAAGGCACTTGAGGTTCGGCAGCGAGCCTACGCCCCTTACTCCCACTTTCAGGTGGGGGCGGCCGTGTGGACCACGGATGACCAGATGTTCCTCGGTGCGAACGTGGAGAATGCTTCTTACGGTTTGACCATTTGCGCCGAACGCAATGCGATTGCCGCAGCGATATCTTCGGGGTCCACGGGGATCGCCATCTTGGCGGTGGTCTCGGGACCGGGCGCGTCCATGTGCGGAGCCTGCCGGCAGGTGTTGGTGGAGTTCGCCAACGAGGGCACTGAGGTCTTGCTGGGCAACGCGGCTGGGGAGTTTGAGGTGCTGACGGTCCCCGAGCTGCTGCCGCGGGCCTTCGATCCTCGTGACTTGACCGCCCAGAAGGGGATTGAATAAGCCGAGGTCTCTATGGCGCTTTCCGCTGCCCCTGAGCGATTTTTGGAGCTCGTGGGACAGAATTTACGGCCGGAACGTGCGCCGGAGCCCATTCTGGGGCCTGCGCGCATTGAGTTATAGCGGCATCTGCGTTGAAATAACCGACTCCAGGAATTCCCTCCGCGGAACTCGACTCGTATCCCGTCCACGACCTGCATGACTCTGTCCATTCCCAGTCCCGAAACCGCACGCTACCGGCCCTACCAGCGTGGCAATATTGAATCGGCACCGTTCTGGAAAGGGCTGAGCGAGGATTTGCAGGAGGCCATTCAGGTGGTGTCCACGGTCTTTCCGTTTCGTACCAACGAGTACGTGACGGGAGAGCTGATCGACTGGGCTACCGTCCCGAACGACCCGATGTACCAGCTCACGTTCCCCCAGAGGGGCATGTTGAGCGAGCGTGATTACGCCGTGATGGAGGAGCTTGTCCGCGCCGGAGCCGACAAAGCTACGATTGAAGCGGCGGCCGATCGGATTCGTCTGCGCCTCAATCCCCACCCCGCGGGCCAAGCTACGGACAACGTGCCCTTGCTCGACGGCGAACCGCTCCAGGGCGTTCAACACAAGTACCGCGAGACGGTGCTCTTCTTCCCAGCTCAAGGGCAAACCTGTCACGCCTACTGCTCCTTTTGCTTTCGCTGGCCCCAGTTCGTCGGTGGCCGTGAGCAGCGCTTCGAGAGCCGTGAGGTGGGGGAGCTAATCCGTTACTTGCGGAAGAATCCCGACGTGACGGATGTACTCTTCACCGGTGGGGATCCGATGATCATGCGCACTTCCGTGCTGCGTGAGTACATCGAGCCTCTCCTGCGCGCCGACTTGCCCAACTTGCGCACCGTGCGCATCGGCACCAAGGCGCTCTCGTTCTGGCCGTCGCGCTTCGTGCATGATGAGGATGCCGACGATTTGATGGCGCTCTTCGAAGAGGTGGTGGAGTCGGGCTTGCATTTAGCCATCATGGCCCACATCTCGCACGCCACAGAAATGGCCACGGACATCTTTCAGGAAGCCATTCGCAGGCTTCGAAGAACGGGCGCCACGCTCTTCACCCAGAGTCCTCTGGTGCGTCAC
Organism: Minisyncoccia bacterium; assembly: GCA_047638655.1. GTDB lineage: Bacteria > Planctomycetota > UBA1135 > UBA1135 > JABACD01. The sequence continues at coordinate 6,038 of JBLIMI010000194.1, forward strand.
GTGAACGACGAAGCCGGGGTCTGGGCAGAGCTCTGGACCACGGCGGTACGCATGGGGATCACCCCGTATTACATGTTCGTGGAACGCAATACGGGAGCCAGCCGCTTCTTCGAGATTCCGTTGGTGGACGCCTACGAGCTGTACCAAGGAGACATCAGTCGGGTCACGGGATTGGCGCGCACCGTGCGCGGTCCGGTGATGTCCAGCTTCCTGGGCAAGGTTGAAATCCTGGGTCCGGTGGAAGACGAACGGGGCAAGGCCATCTCCCTACAGTTCCTTCAAGCGCGGGATGGGGAGCGGGTCTACCGTCCATTCAAGGCCAAGTACGACCCCAAGGCGACTTGGTTTGATCAGCTCGAGCCCCATGGGCCCGAGGATGCACGCTTCTTCAAAGCGTAATTCGCGGCTTCGAAGTCCTCGCCGCGGTGGGGGCGGATCACATCCTGGAGACAATTTGATGCTCACAAAATTCTTTGCGGGGCCCGCCAAGCTTGGGGCCCTCGCGCTCTGTTTTTTGTTTTCATGCACCGGGCCCGAGGCTCCGGCACACGGCAGCGCGGCGCCCGGTATCGAAGCCATCGCTTGGTACAACAACTCGGGCGATGCTCCGAGCTTGGCCAGTTTGCGAGGCAAAGCGGTGCTGCTCGAGTTCTGGGCCACCTGGTGAGGCCCTTGCCAGAGGTCTT
>JBLIMI010000195.1:0-6721 GCA_047638655.1 Minisyncoccia bacterium
AGGCTGGGAATCCGATTCGCGTGGTGGACATTTGGCGCACGGAGACCGTGGAGGCGGTGGAGCGTTGGGGTGGACGCGGAGTGATCATTCACCCGGGAACTGACTCCGTGCTAGCTCTGGCCATCACCCGTTACGCTTTCGAACAGGGACTGGCGGATCGCGGCTTCCTCGAGTCGGAGTGCCTTGGCGCCGTGGAATTCGAAGAGCACTTGCGAGGGGCACCAACGATCGCGGAGGCGGCCCGCGTGTGCGGACTCGAAGAGGAGCAAGTGCTGGACTTGGCACGGGTGCTGGAGGGCGCACAGAAGCTCTTCCTACGAACGGGGTCGGGATGGACGCGGCGCACCAATGGCGCCATGGGAATGCGCGCCGTGTGTTCCATGGCAGCCGTTTTTGGCAAGGCCGACCGCGTGCACTACGAGTCTGCAGGGGTCTTCCAGTTCGACTCGAGCTTGATTGCGCGGCCCGACTTGCGCGCAGAGACAGCCCCTCCGCTTTTAACGCAGGTGGCCCTGGGCAAGGAATTGGAAGCGGGGCGTTTTCGCGCGGTCTTTGTCTGGGGTCACAACCCGGCTCTGACCCTGCCCGACAGTCGTCGGGTCCGAGAGGGGTTCCTACGGGAGGATCTATTTCTCGTCGTGCACGAACAATTCATGACGGCCAGCGCTGAATTAGCGGACGTGGTTTTGCCCGCGACCATGTTTGTCGAGCATTCGGACGTGTACCGCAGCTACGGCCACCGCATGGCCCAGTGGGGCCGCCGCGCGGTCGAGCCGCCTGCCGGTCCGCTGTCGAATGTGCACGCCTTCTCGAAGATCGCCCAAGCCCTCGGACTCCCTTCCGCTACCTGGGATGTGACAGAGGACGGCCTGTGCGAGGAATTGGTCGCTGGTCTGAAAGCGCACCTGACCCCGGAACAAGAGGCCAAGCTGCGTGCGGGAAAGCCCACGGAAATGGAACCGCCGGTCGGCTCTCGGCAGCGCGCAACGGGCGGCCGCTGGTTGACGCCGAGTGGCAAGGTCGAACTGGTGAGCTCCCTGGCAGTCGCGGCGGGGAAACCGGCCATGGCCACTTGGTGCGTCGACCCCGGTGTGGACGCCAAGCGAGCCTTCTGGCTGATCAGTGCGCCCTCCAAGCACACGCATAATACCACCTACCTCAACCACCCTAGGCATGCCAAGCGCAACGCCTCCCCGCGCTGCTTCTTGACCCCCGAAGACATGGCGGAACTCGGCGTCGTCGATGGGGACTTGGTCACCCTCTACAATGACTACGGGCAGTTGACCTTGACCGCTGAGGGAGACGAACGGATGGCCCGGGGATGCGCCCGCGTAGATGGCTTTCCCAGGCCGGCGGATGTGCCCGAGCGCACCAGCATCAACGTGCTCGCCGCACCCGATGTCTCTGACCTTGGCAACGGCACGACCTACTTCTCCACCCGCGTGGATGTGCGCCCCGCGGCGCCGGCCTGAATTACAGGCTCGAGTACAGGCGCGGATTCTCCGAGTCGTTGGCTTTGATGGCGCCCTCGTAGGCCAGCACGGTTTTCTTTGCGCAGCTTTCCCAGCTGTACTTGGCGGCTCGCTCGTGGCCCAATTCGACCAGTTCGTTGTAGATCTCGCGCTCGGTGAGCAGCTTCTTCGTGGCCAGGAAAATATCCTCCACATCGGTGGGTTCGACCATCATGGCGGCGCCCTCGCAAAGCTCGCCGGTGGAGGTGACGTGACTGGTGATGACGGGCGTGCCGCAGGCCATCGATTCCAAGGGAGGAAAGCCGAAGCCCTCATTCAAACTGGGGAAGAGCAAAGCATCCGCCTGGGCGTAGAGCTTGGTCAATTCTGCATCGGACACGTCGCCAACCCACTTCACCCGATCCCTGGCCCGTGAGGCATCGAGTTCGCGTTCGAAAATCTCGGCGTTCCAGCCACGAGGGCCAGCAATGATCCAGCGGTGGGGGAAGCCATCATCCACCAGGCGTTCGAAGGCCTGCAGGATGCGAATGTGGTTCTTGCGTGGATCGACCCGAGAGACGGTCAGGAGGTACGGATCCTTGGCTGGCGCAAAGCCACCTTCGGGCATGTGTCTCAAGACGTGTTCGCAGCCGAGTTCTGTGACGGAGATGTTTCCCGGGTGGGCGCCAAGAGCCATCACGACTTCCGCTCCGACGAATTGGCATGGCACCAGGATGCGATGCGCGCGGCGCACTTGGCGGTGGGCGACAGCAGTCATTCGCTCGGCGGCGGCAGGATCCATGTAGCCGGCATCCAGGGTGTAGATGCAGTCAAAGATGGTCGCCACCTCCCGGGCCCGGGCGATGGCCAACATGTTGGGCTGCGTGTGATGATAGACATGGCAGCCCCCGACCAGGTCGTCGGCACCGCGCTTCGTCTTCTCGAGTAGCCAGGGAAGAATGCGTGCGGGTATGCGCAGGCGCATCAAGCGCGTCCGCTCGCCCTGGATGCCGAGCTCCTCATTGGTGAACTTTCGAGCGCCAAACGTGTGGCCGAAGAGTCCGAGTTCAGGCCCTGAATCCAATTGAGCCAGGGCGCGCACCAGCTCCCGAGTGTAACGCCCGATGCCTTCGCGGTTGACGAGGGCCGTGCGGTAGTCGATGCCGACTTGTAAGTTTGCGAAGGTCAAGACTCAGAACGAAGTGAAGATAGACGACAGGGGCAGGGCAGCGGAGAGTACCCAACCTACGCCAAAGAGGAAGGGCCCTAGTGCCCAGCGCCAAGGTTTGGCGCCCCCGAGTTGTGAGACCCCGGCACGTTGCAGGCACCAAAAAGCACCCAGGACCACGCCACCCTCGGTCGCAAAAGTGGCGATGGCGGCGCCTTGCGAACCGAGTTGGGGGATCAGCAGGGTGTTTCCGACCACGTTCAGGAAGAGACCCAGGAGTGCCACGCGCAGGACAGCCCCGCTGTTGCCAATGGCCACTAGTGCGGTCAGGGAAGGGGCTCCCACGTAGACCAATGCCGAGGCGCCGAATAACCATTGCAGGCTGGGGGCCGCCTCAGAAAACTCGGGCCCAAAAATCGCGAGCCAGTGCTCGCTCCAGGGCGCGAGCGCGCCCGTTGAGAAGGCGGCTATCGCAAACAGGGGCTGTGCAAGACGAGCGATAGCGGGGCCCAAACGTTGGGCCGTAAACTCTCGCCGTAGCCAGGGCAAAGCGACGAGTGCGGCGTACACACCCACCATGATCGAGAGGGACATCATGCGCACGCCGACGTTGTAGTGTCCCAATTCCTCCCGGCCGACCAGGGCGCGTAGGAAGAGGTTGTCGACGTAGAAGTAGGTCTGCTGGCAAAGACCCGCGAGGCCCAGCGGAACGGAGGCGACCAGGACAGAACGCCAGGGAATGTGACGCGCGTGTCCCCCGGGCAAATGGGGTCGCGAGACAAAGTGCAACAAAATGTTGGCACTGGCACTGCCCGCTGCTACGGCGCACAGGTAGAGCCCGGGCTCGGTTGCACCGCGCGCAATCAAGAGCAAGACGAAGGCCAGGCTCGCAGCACTCGAAAACGCTCGCACGGCCACCGGGGTCTTCCAAGCGATGCGCGTGCGGAAGATCGTGGCGGACAACTCGAGCACGTGGGTCACTGGATACAGGCTTGCGAGGAGGATCCAACCCGCGCCCGGTTCGTTCGCCAGAAAAGCTCCGCCGCCAACGATCAACACGCCCAGCAAACCAGCCACGGCTCGGATGCGACGGGTTGCTGCCAGTACCTCGGGGATTTCACGTTCATCATCAGCGGCACGTTGGACCGCGATGGCGCCCGTGCCGAAGTCAACGAAGCTGTCGAGCAACATGAAAGCGGCTAGATAAAACGTGTAGCGGCCGAAGTCGTCGCCGGAAAGCTGGTCGGCCAGCAACCACAAGGCGAGGAACGTGCAGGCGGATCCCCAGAGCCGACCGAGCACCAACAATACGGTACCTCTGCGAACTCGGGACAGGGAGTTCGAGGTCGAGGGGAGGGAGGGATCAGCTGTCGTCACGGTGCCAGAGGGTACTCCTCTCTCGACGAACGAGTCAGGAGCGATCTTCCAAACAACTGCGCGCTGATCGAGATGTTGGGGAGGTGGCGCTTCTCTTCAAGCGGGTGTTGCCCCTCGCTAGCGGTTACTCTGTGGGCTGATCTGCTCGTGACCCCTCTCTCCATGAATCCATGCTGATTACACTGCTCTTGCTCGGTGCGTTGGGCCTTCCCGCGCAGGACTCACGCCCCACGGCGGATGATTGCGCGCAACAAGCCTGGCAACTCTTGCCCGCCTATGGAGGAGTCCATCGGGCTTACTTGAGCGCCGATGTGTCCCAGGATGTGCAAGCGGCGGTGCACCTGTTGCGTGCAGCGACGGCACTTGAAACGGAAAATGTGCGAGCACTCTGGGGCTTGGGACACGCGCAAGTTCTGCTCGCCGAGAACGCTCGTAATCGCGGATGGCGCGTCAAGGCGAAGGAACACTTTCAAGGCGCCCTGGGGGCCCTTGGGCGTGCACTCGAGTTGAGCCCCGAGGATCCCTGGTGCGCCTATGCCCGGGGTGCCGCGCGCACGGAGTTTGGACAACATGATCTCGCGCTTGCGGACTTGGAACAGGCCATCACCCATGCGGAAGCGGTCATTGACGAATCGGGTGAACCGGGCGCGATGGCCAACTTGCGCTTCAAGGCTCTGGAGTGGCGCACGGAAGTCTTGATGCGCGCCCAGCGATCGGCGGACTCGCGAGCTGCGTTGAAGGCCTTCCACGCAGAATTTTCCAACAATAGCTGGCCTCTGCAAATCGCCCTAGCGGAGAGTTACGAGCGCGAGTGGGATCTGGACGGGGCGCGTGCGGCTTACCAGACCGCTGCCGAATTGTTCCCCGAGGATGATCAGGCCCATGCCTTGCTCGGATATCTCGAAGGCTTGCTCGGGAATGAACAGGCCGCGGTCAAGCACCTACAGGACGCCATCGGGCTCGAGTTCAGCCCGGGACTCTACGCTCGGTTATGGCTTACCATCTTGGCCACAGGGGAGGCGCGCCAGACGGCAGAAGCTGATTTGGCGGAACTCCTCGCCAATCCTCCCGGAGCCCTGGCCGAGTGGGACTTGCGTCTCGGCCGCTTCCTACTCGGTGAAGGGGAAGCGTCGAGCTTTATCGCTGCGGGCGAGGCGGAGCTCGAACGACGCATCGGAAGTGAAGAGCCCGCTGATGACCTGATGAGTGAGGTTTACTTCTACGCGGGTGTTCGCCTTGAACGGACGGGCGCCGAAGGAGCGCTGACCGCAAGCCACTGTTACCAGTTCTCACTGCAGGAACGGCCCGTGAAATGGAAGTGGGAATGGGCTTACAGTCGCCTGTACCTGGCCCGAGTCCTGAACCCGGACGCTGCGCCTTCGTTCACGGTGCGAGGCGATCAATTTCGAAGCCCCAACTTGGAAGGCACCTTGTACGACGCGCGTTGGAACATCCTTGGAAGCGCGACGAGCGTTGAAGCGCTCGGCCGCGAACCCCAATGCGGTGACCTCTTGATGGGCACGCTTGTGGACGCCTACGGCCGCCGTGCCTGGATCACGCGGGTGATGGGGGAGCGTTAGCCTGCGGAACGGGGTCAGCAGAGCTCAAGGATGTCGGTGGCGATGCGTTCCACGAAGGCCTTTGGCTTTAGCGCGGCCAAGCCCGCTGCCGCTGGGGCAAAGAAATAGGGTGACGGAGCAAGCGAATGCTGCTCCGTCACCCTGTTGGATGAACTCGTCGGCGGTTTACTTGTCGCCTTCGCCTTTCAAATCAGCCAGCAGTTTACGGGCGACATCGGTCGCTTCGTGACCGTTGTGTCCGCGGTACCGGATTTTCATTTCGGAGTCGAGGACGACCACGGTGGGCCATCCTTCCACGCACCAGTCGGCGGCGATGTCTTCCTTGCCTTCCATCTTGTTTTGGAAGCTGCGCCAGTTGAGGCCGTTTTTCTCGATGGCTTCCTTGGCGGTTTCAACGCTGTCGGAATTCACGCCGATCAAGGCAAAGGGTTCGTCTTTCAGTTCTTCCACGAGCGACCGCTCGTGGGGGTAGAGTGCCCGGCAGGGGCCTCACCAATCACCCCAGAAGTCGACGAAGATGATCTTGCCTTTGTAATCGGAGAGATTGAACGCCGTGCCGTCGAGGTCGGTGCCCTGGATGTCGGGGGCGACCATGCCAATGCCAAAGGCCTCCCGGATGCGGAGCTTCTTGCTGACTTCCGACTGCAAGCGGCTGTCTTTGGAGCTCTCGGCGGCGGCCGTGAGCTCAGCCTTGGCCTTGTTGTAGGCGTCCGTACCCATCTCCGCTTTTTCAAGCAGGGGCAAGACGCGGGCGAACACAGCACGACCCACTAGGCTCGGCACGGTGCTCTGCGCTTCGATCATGGCCAGCAGTTCCGCTGCCCGTTCCTCACCCACGACGTCGGGCAAGCCTCCGAGGGCGCGCCCCAGGGGCTCGAGCGCTTCGCTCTTCACGTGAGTGGTGCACAGGGTTTCGATGGCCGCCTTTCCGGCATCGGCGTCGAGCCAGGCCACGTCCATTCCGATCCAGAGCAAGAAGGGAATGGCGTCATCGCTGCCGGCGTATTCCTCGGCAGCTGCCTGGAACTTCGGGATGAAGTCTCCGAGGGGCGAATCATTCCAGCTAAAGGCCGGAGCCTCTTCGCCCGCTTCTTCTGCGGCAGCCACGTCCTTGCGGTACTGGGTGACCCAGGCGCGGTGGGCGT
>JBLIMI010000196.1:0-6700 GCA_047638655.1 Minisyncoccia bacterium
AGGATGAAGCGCTCTTCGATCACTACAGCACGACTCAGTTGGCGCTGATTCCGATCAACGGAAACCCTCTGAGGATGGTTGGCGATCCGGGCATCTACTCCAGTGTGCATCCATCGCCGAGTGGCGAACGCCTGCTCGTCAGTCAAGTCCAACGCCCCTATTCGTACTTGATGCCGTGGTATAGCTTTCCAAAAGAGATCTCCGTTTGGGATCTCGACGGCAAGCAGGTGCATCGCCTTGCGAATATTCCCCTGGCTGAAAACATCCCGTTGGGCGGTGTTGCTCTCGGGATGCGGTCGGTGAAGTGGAACCCGCACCAGCCCGCGGATCTCCTCTGGGTGGAAGCCCTGGACGGAGGCGATCCGAAGCGTGAGGTCGACCACAGAGATCGCTGGATGTCGCTCGCTGCCCCGTACAGCGCTGAGCCAGCAGTCCTGGCGAAAACGGAACACCGTGCTCGGGGAGTGACTTTCCTGCAGGACGAGGACCGGTTCATCACTTCTGAGTACGATCGGGACCGGCGCTGGACTCGGTCGTTGTTGCATGATGCAACGCAGCCACAGGGGACGCCGCGTATCCTCGACGACCGCAACACGCTTGATCGCTACGCAGATCCGGGCTCCCTGGTCACCGTGCTCGATGGCAACGGCCATGCCCTGGTGCGCGTGGATGAGGGACAGGTCTACCGCACCGGGAGTGGTGCCTCTCCTGAGGGGATGTTGCCCTTCCTCGATCGTCAAGACTTGACCAGTCTAGAGACAGAACGGCTATGGCGCTGCGCGCCGGGGAGCTACGAGAGCGCCAGTTCCGTATTGGCCCTTGGAGAGATGGGTGAGGTGAGCTTCATCACCCGGCATGAGAGCCCGGACTCGCCGCCGAACTACCGTGTTCGTGTGCAGGGCAGCGATCGGTTCGTGGCGCTTACGGACAACGCGCACCCCACGCCGCAACTGATGGGCATCACCAAGCGGCTCGTCACCTACGCAAGAGAGGATGGAGTGCCGCTCTCGGCGACGCTTTATCTTCCGGCGAATTACCAGGAAGGCACGCGTCTCCCGCTCATGGTTTGGGCGTACCCGCGCGAGTTCAACGACCCCAAGACGGCGGGCCAGGTGTCCTCGAGTCCCTATCGCTTCAACCGCATTGGTGGCCTTTCGCACTTGGTTCTCTTGACCCAGGGCTACGCGATCATGGATGGAGCGACGATGCCGGTGGTGGGGGATCCGGAAACCATGAACGACACCTTCGTCGAACAGATCGTGGCGGCCGCCCAAGCTGCCATTGATAAGGCTGTTGACCTCGGCGTGGCCGACCCCAAGCGTGTGGTCGTTGGTGGCCACAGCTACGGTGCTTTCATGACGGCAAACTTGCTGGCGCACTGCGATCTGTTTGCGACGGGCGTTGCGCGCAGTGGGGCTTACAACCGCACCTTGACGCCCTTCGGCTTCCAGTCCGAGCGCCGCACGTTTTGGGAGGCGCCGGATGCCTACTTCAAGGTGTCGCCGTTCATGCACGCTCACAAGATCAACGAGCCGTTGCTCATGATCCACGGGGAGATCGACAACAACTCGGGCACCTTCCCCTTGCAGTCGGAGCGCCTGTTTCAGGCCATCAAAGGCAACGGCGGGACTGCGAGACTGGTGATGTTGCCCTTCGAGAGTCACGGATATCGTGCTCGGGAGTCCGTTTTGCACGTCCAGGCGGAAACAATCGAGTGGTTTGATCGCTTCCTGAATCAGACGGACGGGGTGCTGGAGGCCTCTTCGAAGGAGGACTGACTCGACCAAGGGCCACGTAAGGCCTACGTGAGGGGGCTTTTTAGGGCTTGGCGGCGGCTCTGTCGCGTTGTTATAGAAGAACGCCTCATGACGCCCATTCAGAGCTCCGATAGCATCGATCCCGAAAGTCCGGTTCCTCTCTACCACCAGATTGCAGAGGCCATTCGGGCTCGCATTGTGCGTGGTGAGCTGCGGGCAGGTGATGTCTTGGACCCCATGCGCAGTGCTGCCGATCGCTGGGGAGTGAATCTGCACACCGTGCGTCACGCTTACGCGGCCCTGGCCCGGGACGGGTTGCTGGAGATGCGATCAGCCCGGGGGACGCGGGTCACTGGCGAGGCCGCGCGACTCCAGCATGGGAGCGAGGAAAACGCCGAGGCCTTTGTGGCTCGCTTCGTCCATGAAGCTGCCCAGAAGCATGAGCTGAGCGCGCCCAGTTTGGCAGCCATGGTCGCGTCCCACGGCACCGGTCGGCGACCCGCTGTGACCGTGGTCGAATGCAACGCTTGGCAGTGTGAGTCCCATGTGCAGGAGATGTCTGCAGCTTGGGAAGTGGACGCAAGTTCCTGGCCGCTCACGAACACCGGGGAGCCTGCGGGGGATGCGGTGGTGTCGACTTACTTTCACTACAACGATGTCCGTCGGCGATGGCCGCATCTCTTGCGGCAAGTCATTTTCCTGACCGTCCAGGTGGACGAGCAAGTTCTCGACAGCCTGCGTGGTTTGGACAAGGCTGTTGTGCTCGAACGTGATCTGCCCACGGCCGAAGCGGTGGCCGCAGATCTCCGTGCTGTGCTGGATCACCCGATCGAGCTGATCCCGCGGGTGAGTGAGCACCCAAGCTCGGCGGTTGGAGCGGAGGGCGACGGACTCGTCCTGTGCTCCCCCAGAATTTGGTCCGAACTGGACGAAGCGGTGCGCGCGCGCGCCCATTGCCAGGTGATTCGGTACCGCTTTGATGAACAAGAATTGAAGGCCTTGGCCCTCAGACTCAGCTGGCAACCGGCTGAGTTACAAACGGAGAAACTGAAGTGAATAGACTGTTGATTGCAATGCTGTGTACTTTTGGCTGCGAACCGGCTTTGGCAGGAACCGGGGAATTCGATCTGGACCGTGCCTGGGTCATTGTTCGTGAGGATCTCGAACTCTCCATCTACCCGGCTGGCGGTGAGATTCTATTGGAGGGCACCATGGTGGCCCGTCTCGAACATGCAGAGAGTTCTCTGGGGCCCGTGCTGGCTATGAACACTCGCCAGGACCTGATGCACTTCGACGACGTCATTGTCGATGGCGCGCAAGTGGAACTCAATGTGAGTCATCCCGACATGAGCGGGGCCAAGCTGACCTCGATCGTCTTCGACACGCCAAAGCAGCGAGGCGATGAGGTGATCATCCGATTCGCTTGTCATAGCCTGACCAAGGGCAGTCAGTTCGTGGTGGCTGAGGGCATCGCTCTTGCCTCATGGGTGGAGGCTTGGTACCCGATCTTGCCTCTGGCAGTGGGCACCTCGCTTGGCGGCGCCAGCAAGATAGCGGGCACCACAACCTTTCACTTGCCCCTCGGCTGGCACGCAGTCACCAATGGTGGACTGATTTCTTCAGAGGAATCCGACGGGGAAACCGTCGAGATCTGGAGTTCCGAACGCGCTCTCTCTCGATCGTTCGCTGCAGGGCCCTACACCGTCATCATGGAAGAGGTGGATGGGCTCGATGTCTCACTCTACTTACTCTCCGATGACTTGCCCGAGCCACGCGACAACGTCAAGTCATTGGCATTGGCCATGGACGCGATGGAGGCGCGCTGGGGGCCTTATCCCTACCCGAGCTATGCGATCGCGGAAGTTCCCATGAGCGCGGGCGACTTTGGCGCGTCGTCGGAACAGGGCTTCATCATGGTGAAACCTTTCTTCTTGCGGGTTCCTGGGGGGAACTTGCCCCTCTTCGCTCACGAAGCTGCTCACGGTTGGTGGGGAAACACTGTGGGTACATCCTCACCGGGTGAACTTTTCTGTTCGGAGACCTTGGCGCAATACGGTGCGGTCATTGCACTGGAAAGCGTATGGGGAGTGGAGAGTTCCACGGAGTTCCTGCGCTTCTCTAGGCCTGGTTATGTGTCAGACCAGTGCGCGAGGGGTTACTTTGAAATCTTGCGCACGGGCCAAGACAAAGCCGTGCAAGACCTCCAGTCAGGCGGGCGCGTGGACCACACCATCTCAGATGCAAAAGGACACTGGGTCGTTCATATGCTTCGGCGCCGCGTAGGCGACGAGGTTTTCTTTGCCACGATGCGCGGTCTGATTTCAGAATTCACCGATGCCCAGATGTCTCTCACCGACTTTCGGGCGCGCTTCATCGTGGCCGCGCCGGATGCTGGGCTCGAGGTTTTCTTTAAGCAGTGGTTGGAGCAAAAGGGTGCTCCAATGCTTGTGCACGACTGGGAAGAGACCGACTCCGGGGTAAATTTGACCGTCCTTCAATTGCAGTCTGGAAAACCCTACGAGCTCTGGTTGGACGTCCAGATTGAGACTGGAGATGGATCCATTCGCGAAGAAAGAGTGGTCTTGACCGAACAGGAGCAGAGCTTTTTCGTGGAGGGTTTTGGAAGTGTGGTGGATGTCCAGATAGACGGCGACCACAAGTTGTTGATCTGGGGACCCGCCTATGGCCCCGCACCCTTACCCGAATTGGAGCACGTAGAGTTGCGCAAGCCTGATAGTGATCTAGTCTTGGCGTGTGCGGGCGAGTATCGGGTTCGCGAATCGAATCTCTCGCTTGCTTGCCGAGCAGAGGATGGTTACCTGATGTTGGACTTGATGGGCAAAACGGAACGTCTGATCCATACGGGTGAGTCACGATTTCTGAGTACCACAGGATTCCTCATCTTCAATGTCGAGGACGGACGTGCCCAGGCATTGACCTTCGTTAGTAACGAAGGGAGTTTGCGAAGAGGTGTCCGCGTCGATTGAGCCAGGCAGCAGGAAACTCATCGCTGCGAATCAACGCAAAGCGTGGGGGACTGCTCACCTAGGGTGACCGGACTCTTCACTGAGTGCATGGCAGAAGAGTCCTACCGATCTGTCCAGGAATGCCAACGTGGCATCCTGGTTGTCCGAATCGTCGTGGGCCCAAAAGCTCAGCACCCCAAGGTAGAGCGACCAGTAGAGGTGCAGGTCCACCGCGGTCTGCGCACACCCCGTCTTTATCCCGGGCTCGGCCGCCAACCACTTCGAGACTCGTTCCAGATGCGCATCGCGCAGAGCACTCGCCGTGTCGCTCGCTCCCTTCTTGAGCAGAGGGTTGAGTGCCGTGTGCAAAATTTCTCTGATCCAACTGCGGACCGGGGAGAAGTGGCGCAACTGGATCGCGATGTGGGCGAACAGGCGTTCCTCGAGGCTTTCGCCCAAGCGGTGGTTCCTGTCGAATTCGGCCCTCGCTTCTTCGTTGGCTTCGGCGACCAATGCCAAGCCGAGCGCTTGCTTGCTTGGGAAGTAGTTGAAGAGCGTCCCGGCGGCGATCCCAGCCAGGCTGGCGATGTCGCGGGTGGTCGCACTTTCGTATCCAGCCGCCAGAAACTGGGCTTTCGCCGCGTAGAGGATCGCCTGACGTGTGTTCTGTTTGCTTGCTTGGCTGACTCGCATACTGGACCTGCCCTTAAGTGAGCGTGATCACATTACATGGCCGACGGGCGATTCATGCCGTCAATTAAATGATCGTGCTCATTTAAGGGGCTCGGCGGGCAGTGGGAGCGATTCGCGGGGCCTCAAAGGGAGCTTGTCCGGCTAGTTCTGCCCCTCGAATCTGCCAAAGCGCAGAGCACGACCCTCTCGGAGGTGCCACTCACCGCCAGCCGTGACGCTGGCAGGGAGCGAGTCAGCGCCCAAAACCACAAGATCCGCATGGCTCGCGGTGACGAGCTTGCCTTTGCCCTCGAGCTTCAACGATTCGGCTGGGTTCGAAGTGAAGGCAGGTAGGAAAGTCTCGGGGGAGCGTTGACCTTCCAATAGCCTGTCAGGGCGCTAGCCATGCTGAAGGACGTGCCCACGCGCATGTGGGTCAAGCGACCTTCGCCGTCAATGGTCCGAAGGCATCCACCCCAGTCGGAGCGTAGCGCGACTCTGGCCGGGTCCAGGCCTGCGCCCAGATAAGCGTCCAAAGCAACGGCTGCGTCAATGGCAGAGTCTGTGCCTCCCGCGGGGAAGCAGGTCATGTCGATGGTGCAGCCGGATCGAGAGAGCAGTATGGACTCTTGAAACAGCTCGGGGGGGCGATTGAGGTGGGTGGGGTGGAATGTCCCAGCGGGAATCTCGCTTTATGCAAGCGCTCGACGAACTAGGTCTAGTCCGCGTTTTCCGTCGCCCATGTGCAAATGCAAGGTCCCCGCTTTGCCACTCAACATCCCTCCAACTTGGGCTTCCGAGGCCACCCGCAACAGTTCGCCAAGAGTGAGTTGGCTACTGCGGAAATCCGAGAGCGCGAGTTCGCCAACGCCGATCACGCTTTCGATCTGGACGATGTCTCCACGCAGGGCCCGCGTCTGGGCCAATCACTCTTGCATGCTGGGCGTCTCTCCATCCGTACCGAGCAGTCCAACGACGCTTGTGACCCCTGCTCGCGTGAAGCTTGAGAGCAGCAGGGCAGGAACTCTCGTTTCGGCGCCAGCTTCACCTCCACAGGTGTGCGCGTGGCAGTCCACGAGCAAGGGGACCGAGCGCGCACCCTTTAAGTCGACTTCCTCTTCCACGAGGGACGCCTCCACCTTGGGGATTTCTACGCCCATCCATAGCACCTTTCCGGCCCCGATGATCAAGGATTGGCGACCTACCGGCTTGGGTATGAAGACCTCGGCGGTGCGAAGAATCTTAATCATGCTCGGCTCTGCTGCGTTAGAGGCGCCAATGAAAGGCTCACTTGCTCGGTTCGTG
>JBLIMI010000197.1:0-6677 GCA_047638655.1 Minisyncoccia bacterium
TCCATGGTCTTTCAGTAAGTAGACCGGTAGCAAAGAAGCTCCCTTGGGTTCTTCAAAAGGAAAGGTCTCCTCGAACGCCTTGTAGATTTCTTCCATGGCCTTGACCATGCGATCCACACCCGGCGCCGTGGAGTACAGGATGTAGTGCTTGGAACGAACGATTTCGATTTCCTCCGCCTCTTCCGGAAGGAAGTACTTGTCGAGGGCGGCCTGCACTCGTTCGGGGGACCACTTGGGGTCCGCCGCGATGCGCTCCGCTTCAGGAGGGAAAGTCAGCTCAAGACTTTCGATCTGCTTGTGCTTGAACTTGCGGGCCTTCGATTCACCGCGTACCTGGAAGAACAGATACCTTCCCGAGTCTTCTATGAAGAAGCCATCGTGGGTGGTTCCGTCCGTCAACAGTAGCATGTCGCCGAGAAGTGGCGGGGAACCGAGAAGAACGAGCAGGAGGCTGGCAAGGAGGCGATTCATGTGGAGTATTCCGGGGCAGTTGGCTCTTGCGTGAGGATACTCACTTCGGCGTTGGCGGTGAGGGCCGGAATGAAGGGAATGCCCTCTTGAGAGCCTAGGGGCAAGTTTCTCGCGGATATGGAGGTAGCTTGTTACCCTTAGATGGACGAGGGCGATTCACGCCGTCCCCATCACCGTCTACCCCTGCCTCCTTCCTGTCTACGGAGTTTCATGAGCCTTCGGGACTATTTACGGGTCATTGCTCCGGGCCAGAAAGATGTCCGGAACCTCACGCGTTCCGAGTCGTACCGAGCGTTTGATGCCATCATGCACCAAAACGCGGGGGACGCGACGATTGCGGCATTCTTCGTGGCGCTGAGAGCGAAGGGAGTGACCGTTGACGAGTTGGCAGGGTTCGCATCAGCCGCTCGGGATCACGCCACGCTAGCTTGTGAGGGATTGCCCGGGCTTGTTTGCGTTTGCCCTCCTCTTTGCGGCACAGAGCACACCCCGCCGCTGGGGGTGGCGTCGGCCTTGATCGCGACTGGTGCCGGCGCGCGGGTTCTCTTGCAGACTGACCGCAACGTGCCGCCCGCCCGAGGTTTGACCGCGGTCAACGTCCTGGAGCATCTCGGTGCCGGGGTGACCTGGGACCCCCACGAGGCTGAAGATTGGGTGGACTCCTGTGGCTTTGCGGCCATCGCAGTCAGCGGAATGTTGCCGGTCTTGATGAATTTGCGCTCGGTCCGCGAAGGAGTCTTCATGCGCACCGCGCTCTCCACCGTCGAAAAGTTGGTGTGCCCTTCCAGCGCTTCGGTATTGGTGGGCGCGCAATCGGGCCCCGTGCTTGGAGTTGCCGTTGAGGTCATGCAGAGCCTCGGGCACCACAGGGCTTGTGCGATTCAAGGACTTGAAGGGGGAACGACCCCCTCCGTTCGACGTCGCACGCGGGGCATCGAGATCTCCGATGAACACTTGGTCTCGCTTGTGGTGGAGCCGGAGGATTTCGGTTTGCAAATGAGCAAGGACCCGGAGTTGCCGCTCTTCAGCCCGCCCATGCCGGGCGAAGGAGCGTCGGACAACCCCTCTTTGGTGAGGGCGGCGGGCGAACTCAACGCACTGGTACTTGCCGGTGAGCCGGGAGCGGAGCGCAACGCAGCTTTGCTTGGCGCAGCACTTATCTTGAAGACCGCCGGTCGCTGCATGACCTTGGCCGAAGGGGTGGATGCCGCCATGGCTTCCCTCGACTCGGGCGCCGCCAGTGCGGTCTTGAGCAAATATCGAGAGCTGCAGAGCCTCTAGTTCATGGACTTCAGCTGGAGGTTCGACTCCTGGTTCACCGGCCTGCCCGAGTCACCTACCGATGAGGGACATGTTTGTGCCCTGGTCATTCGGCCGCCGGAGGGTGGCAGCGGCGCACGTGAGCGCGTGGAATCGATTGAAGTCAGCGTGGAACGTGGCGTCCAAGGCGATCGCTGGGCTACAGACGAAGAGCGCACCGGCCAAGACCAAATCAGCTTGGTCAACATTCACGTTCTCGAGTCACTGGCGGGTAAGGATCCGGATCGATGCGCTCTTTCGGGGGACAACTTGCACGTGGATCTCGACCTGACCGAAGCCAACCTCCCCGTGGGTACCCAACTCTTCATTGGAACAGCCACGTTGGAAGTTTCCACGCAGGCTCACATTCCTTGTGGGAAGTTTCTGGATCGTTACGGTGCAACTGCGGTCAAGAAAGTGTTGCGCGCGAACCGCAAGGGCCGCCGTGGACGTGGCGTGATTTGCATGGTGGCCCAATCAGGAACGATACGCGCTGGGGACAAGATCAAGCTGCAACGTCCTGGGGCATAGAGGGCGCTTCTGCGGGGCTGAGTAAGCCCCAAGGACGGCGAATGTAAACATCGAAGCCAATTGATGAAATCGGGGCAACTCTGCCGCCGGGGGCTCGTACATGCAAGCAGCACAAAGCGTCGACGAGTTTACTCCCTGTCGATTGAGCGAAGCAGCCGTCACCGCACGCTGCTTACAACCGAAAAGGTGTGTCCGCCGATAACGATGGGTCTAGGGCTTTTTGCCCTGGGGGGATCAACTCAACGTTCATCGGCGGCGCGCTGTTTTGGAGCAGAGTTTTGTAAGGCAGCGACCTGCGCTTGCCTCGACTCCAGCCCGATTAGGGAATCAAACGGGAACGACCAAGAAGTCGAGCAGAACTGTGTCTTTCGCAAAGGCCAAACCGATGTCACCGGGAGCGACTCTCGATGCGATGTCTTCGGACACTTGATACTCGGTTCGGCCACCTCCAGGAACTTGCAAGGTAGCGAAGTAAGACGTGCTCGCCGAAGAGTTGCTGCCGCCGCCGGAGACCTTCACTCGCTCATCGATGAGCGCGGCCGAGAAGCGTCGCAATGGCGCAGCACGGAAGTTCGCGGAGCGTTGGAGGCCACCGATCGTAATCCAGAGGCCGATGGCGACGATGATCAAGGGGATGAAGGCCAGCGGGGGAGCTACCGTGAAGAACAGAAAACTGACGCCGATGGCGATGCCCGTAAACAACAATCCACCGATTGATTGGGCGTACATCCCGCTCGCGACACTCGAAGAGCGGGGTTGGTGCTGGAGCATCTGGTCGAGGCCATGATGAGCGTCTAGAGCCTTGAAACGTTGGGCGAGCGTCTCATGAGGGGAAGCACTGACCGTCGGGCGCTCCTCGGAACGGGGAAGTTCCGAACCGCAGTAAGAGCAGAACCGCGATTCGGAATCGAGCGCCGGTGCGGCGCAATGGGAGCATTTGCGAGTTCGATTCATCGTTCTCCGGGGAGTCAGGCGCGCTTGTTACCGCACTGGCCGCAGAAAGCGGCATCCGCTGCAAGTGGGCTCCCGCAACCAGAGCAGAATCCAACGCCGGTGTCGGCGGGTGCTGCCTTGGCCTTCAGTTCCTTACCGCAACTGGAGCAGAACGCGCCCGCGGCAACACTTGTCATGCAATGACCACAAACGATGCCGGCCGTGGCCGGAGCCAGGGCCTCGCCCCCTTGGTGGTCCTTGACGAGCATCTGGGCCATCCCGAAGCCGACTCCCATGCCCGCTCCGCCGAGCAGGGCTCCTCCGCCTTCTGCGCCGCCGCCTTTTGCCATGCCCTCGCCGGCGCCCATCATGGCCTTGCCGGCCGCGAACTGTTGGTACCCGGCAACGCCGCCGACGGTGCGCAGGTAGGCTGCATCGGTGTAGAGCCGTTTGAGGTTGTCAGAGTCTTCTTCGTCTATGCCGACGACAAAATTTCCGAGACGGGCGATGTTGACTCCGTAGGGCTGGACGTGGCGCGTCAACCCTTCGAGCACATCGGTCTCAATCTCCTCCGTGTAGGCGCCGCTCGTCACGTCGAGCAAGGGCCATTTCTTCTTGACCAAGAGTTCGGCAGTGCGGTCGCGGATGACTTTGAGGACTTGTTCTTTCATCCAGGAGCGAACCATGTGCGATTGGGTTCGCCCCATGCCCACCAGGCCGAGAATCAGCTTCTCGGGGTCAGTGACCTTGAATGAGAATTGGCCGTGGACGAGAGTCTCGACCGGGATGCCACTCTTGGGGTCTTCCACGTGGCCGATGCGTCCGCCGAACTTGATTCCCGCGAACTCGCGGATCGACACGAAGAAGACCTCGCTGATGAACACATTGCCGCCAGTGAAGCTGTCCACCAGGTTCGAGAGGAAAGGCAGGTTGGCCGAATCCAACGTGTAGCGGCCTGCGGACATCACTTTTGCGACCTTGCCGTCGCGGAAGAAGACCGCCACCTCGTCCGCCTCGACGGTGAGTTGCGACTTCATGGGGATGGTGGGGTCCGGGTGTTTCCAGACAACCTGCGCCTTGGCGTCATCAGGCCGTGCCACCATCATCTCGCCAACGCCGCGCTTAAACCAATCGATCAGGCCCATATCTGCTCTCTACTCGTTCTGGGAAAGGATTCGTGTTGAATTCGGAGTCCGCCGCAGCGGACTCACGATGAATGTCTGCGCATTCACCACAGGCTACGCCAGAATACGGACCCATTCTATCCAGCGCCAGATTGACCCCAAACTGTGGACAACATGAGCCTTCAAGACGGCGCCAGCGCCGATTCAGCCGAGCCCGAGAACGAGTACGCGGATATCGAATTCCCCTGCGACTCCTGCGGGGCCAACATGGCCTGGAATCCGAATCAGGGCGCTCTCGCTTGCGAGTACTGCGGCCACACTCAGCTGGTTGAGTGCGGAGAGGGCGTGATCCTGGAGCGCGCTCTGGACGACAGCGACGGAGCGGCCCGGGGTCTCGGGCTCGAGTTACGCGTCATGCGCTGCGATACTTGTGGAGCCCGGGTCTCCTTTGAAGGCTCGATTACCGCCGACGCCTGCGTGTATTGCGGATCGCCCAAGGTTCTGGCCCAGGACGCAAACCGCAACGCCCTGCGCCCTGAATCCTTGGTGCCGTTGGACGTGGGCCGAGATCAGGTGGAGAAGGCCTTTCGAAAGTGGCTCAAAGGCTTGTGGTTCAGGCCCAATGCGATCAAGAAGGTCAAGAAGTCGGGCGCGGTTGGGGTCTACGTGCCCTTCTGGACCTTCGACGCCGACGTGCACTCCGATTGGTCAGCGGACTCGGGGACCTATTACTATGTCACCGAGACGTACACCACCACCGTCAACGGCAAGCGGACCACACGCACGCGTCAGGTTCGCAAGACCCGTTGGCGTCCGGCTTGGGGCTCCCGCAACGACCACTTCAACGATTTTCTCGTCCTGGGGTCGAGCGGCCAACCGGGTCAACTGGTGACCGAACTGGGCGGCTTCGATCTGAAGGAGTTGGTCCCTTACAAGCCGCAATACTTGGCGGGCTGGCGGGCGGAGGAGTACAGCATCGACCTGGAGCAAGCTTGGACCAGTGGGCAGAGTGGCATGGTGGAGGTTCAACGCCAGCGTTGCTCCGGCGATGTTCCGGGGGACACCCAGCGCAACTTGCGCGTTCAAAATACGATTGGAAACGTACGATGGAAGCACATCCTCCTGCCTATCTGGAGCGTGCAGTATCGCTTTGGTGGAAAACTGTACACCGTGCTCGTCCATGGACAGAGCGGTAAGGTCGTGGGTAAAGCGCCCTACTCTTGGGTGAAAATTCTTGGCCTGGTTCTCCTCATCGCCGGCATCGCCGGTGCCGCCGTTGTGATTGGTGGGCAAGCTTAGTCGCCGCCCGCACTCAACCTACTTTTGCCGTCATGCTGGTTACCTCTCTCCTGATCTGCCTCGCACAATCTGCACCCGCGGCTGAGGTCTCCAAGATCATCACACCGGGCCAATACTTGACCATTCCGTCCGTGGACTTGTATGGACGGCGACCTTTTCAGCCCGACGTGATCTACCGCGACCACATCTGGAAAGCGGATGCAAAACCGCCTGAGGCGGGGGAAGCAGAGCTTGGTGAACGCGGAGAAGAGCAATTTTGGGTGGCCGCCGAGGCGAACGAAAACGGAGGTTTGGGTGGAGGCTTGGGTTACGCCTACACCTCCCTCGAAATGAAGCAGCGGGAAGTTCGATTCGCCAAACTAGCGGGCGCTTGGACTCTCTACGTGAATGGTCGCGCCTACTTTGGTGATGCCTACCGATTTGGCTTTGGTGGCGTTCCAGTTGTGCTCGAGAAAGGCCTGAACCACATCTTTGTGACGGGCATTCGCGGTGGCTTTTCGTTGCAGTTTGTCGAGTCGGACAAGGGTGTCGTCCATGGTGGTTGGGACGACACTGTTCCGCATCTGGTGCGCGGAGAGTGGACGAGGGGCGCCGTCGGCATTGAGTTATCCAATCTACAAGACGTGCCCACCGGACCGATCAAGCTCGAGTGGGAAGGGCCAGGCATCAAGTCCTCTTTCCGGTACTACGGTGGTCTACTGGGTTTGGCCGCGAACCAGTTTGCCTTTCCCTTGAGCGCCCTTGTGATGGGAGAGGAAGCGACGATTCCGCTGCAAGTGCGTGTGACGGGACCCGGTATCGAAGGGCTGAGTTTGGCCACTCACTTGGAGTTCACACTCGATTTGCAAGTCCGAGAGCCGAGCCAAAAGAGGGTACGGACGTATCTCTCTTCCGTGGACAACTCCGCCCAGGAGTACGCCATCGTTCCTCCTTCAAAGTCTGATGGTGGAGGGAAACCGGAATGGATGGGGCTCGTGCTCAGTTTGCATGGGGCGGGAGTGACCTCCTGGGGCCAGGCCA
>JBLIMI010000198.1:0-6675 GCA_047638655.1 Minisyncoccia bacterium
CTCCGCGGGCGGCGCCCATGAAATTGGCACGCGCCAGAGCCACTCCACACAAACTCAAGGGCGCCATGCCCTCGATCAGCTCGCGGTCCGCAGAAGCTTCTTGCGTCGTGGACATTCGCTCACCGATGGCGGCACCACCATGGGTTGCCAGATGCAGGAAGCGGGCAAGAGGGGCGACGCGCAAGAACTCTTCTTTCGTCGCTGCCTCCCCCAGCAACAGTGTTGCTTCTCCACCGTGAGTGCTCTCAAAGAGTTCGGCCAACTGCCGGACCTCGCCCTCTGTCTGTGGCAAAGGATCGAAGCTGCGATCGAACAAGTCGCTCTGTCGAGACGTCGAACCGGGCACCCGCGCTTCATCCAGAAGCGGTTCGTAGGCCACATGCCCGACGGCCACGAGTCCCTTGCCCCTGGGAGCGGGCTGTTTGTCCTGGGCCAGAATGGACAGGAAATTCAAAGGCCGGATAGTGTACTGATCCCCAACAAGGCCCCCATCCAAGGGCAAGGAGTCCAGAGGGATCAAGTGCAACTCATCGTCCAGCGTCACGTAGAGCTTGGTGAACTCGCCCGTCATGCTCACCACAGGATCCAACAACAGCATCCGCAGGCGTATTCCGGTTGTCTGCAACCAGCTAGCTGAAGGTCGCCGTGTGTCTCCCGGGAAGGGCTTTCCCAGGGCCGCCCGCCAATCCCGAAAAGCGCTCAGCACCACTTCAGCATCCCCCAAGCGCACCGGAGCGATGCTGCCGTCCAGCCACAGAATGAGTGCGAAGTAATCCCCCGCCTCGCCTGACTGTCCCGGTGCGCGCAGTCGCAAATCCGAATCCCCCGTGCGCCAATAACTCACCGCGCAGGACCCCTCGGGCAAAGCCGCCCCGATTTCTTTTGGGGTGACGTCCTTCAGGTGCCCATGACCCTGCTTCGCGAGTTCGGAGTAGTACTCTCGTTCGGCTGCATCCCGGGACTCGATGGCAGGACCCAGCTCCACCGGGTCCGCGGACTCGTCCTCACTCTCCAAACCGGCCACCAAGTCGCCGAGGCGTTTGTGGCTCGCCCGCACCTCGTCCCCGAGTTGACGCAGGATGAGCGAGTCCTGCTCCGGCACGCGCAGGTCCCGGGTGGATGTGGCCGTGGACTTGCGAACCTCCTCGATCAACACGAACAACTGGTCCACCAGCGTGGGATCATACGAGGCATCAGCAATCACCAGCAAAATCTTGAGTTCCCTGGCCATGTCCCTGGCCAAGGAAGCGCGTTCCCGCGGAGACCAAGTCAGCGCCTGGCGAAGTCGGGTTCGTGACCCCTCCGCCAAGGCCCGTGCATGAATCATCAACTCATCCACCCGCCCGATGCCCATCAGGCTGTGCATCACGCTGTAGCGCGCCTCTAGCACCCTTGGGTGTGAGGCGGGGAGCTTGCGGCTCAATTCCTCCAGGGAGTGCCTCGCGAGCTCATAGGCCACCTGAAAATCCTCCAACTTGCTCTTCGTATCCGACAGCAGTCGGCGCGCATTGATCAGTCGGGGATCCCCGTCCGCCATCGTGCGTTGCCTCTCAGCAACCACCTGTTCCAGTAGATCGTGAGACTTCCGCGTGAGCCCCATACCTCCCCATGTGATGGCTATATTGAGACGCATGTCCGTGGCTAGCGCGCGCAGGTCCCGCTCGTAGATCTGCAATTGCCGGAGCCTCTCAGGGTCCTTGATTTCGCTCAGCGACTCCAACTCCCCGAGCAGTCGTTCCTGCTCCATTAAGGTACCGCTGCGATCTCCCGTACGAGCCTGATAGTGCGTCATCTGCGCCCGCGCGCGGAGAACGTTCATGTGCCGCGCTGGATAAGCATCCAGGAGATCCTCGACGAGGGACTCCATGATCAACTTGGCCCCAAAGAAGTCCTTCTGCTGTTCCCGAAGGATGGCCTGGGTCCACTTCACGTCCATCAAGGCCTTGTCCGAGTAAGGGACCGAGTCTTCGTAGTCGCGCATGAAGCCCTCGGCCAAGTCCTCGGCCAGCACGTACGCCCCCAGCCTCGAATGCAGCTTGACGAGTTCTGCGCGGGCAGCCCGTCGTGTCCCGGCCCCTCGTTTCCCATGCACAGCCAGCACGGATTCCACTTGCTCTAATTGTTCCCGCTGCAAGTCAAATTCGCGCAACCTGGTGTACGTGTGGGCCAGCGCCCAGCGCAGGTCAGCAAGGTCGTAAGCGCGCGAGGGAAGGACCTCTTCAAAATGTCGAAGCTGAGCCTCAAGCGCGCGTCGTGCTAGCCCTTGATCATCCAGTTCCAAGCACCGCTCAGCGAGCTTGTCTAGGGCCCTGGATTGCTCCCGGGTCAAGCGCACGGCGCAAGCTTCGAGGAAGCTGTCCAGCGAGCGAGTCAGTGCCTCCCTCGCTTGCACACGTTCCCCGCTGCCTCCCAAGTCCCGGACATGCTGGTTTCCCTTGAGCGCAGCTTCCACCGTCAATGCAGCCTGCGCACTCCTCGCAACAGCCGACAGGCGAAAGCTCGCCGTCCCCGGAGTCTCCGCCTGCAATCGAATGGACCACATCGCGCTCTCACGTGATTGGCCCTGCATGAGTGCCGGCATGCCCAGGGCTTGGCAGCGGGTGTCGCTTTGGACATCCTCGTCCTTGCAGCGGATGGATTGCGTCACCTCGATCTCGTCGGACTGCGTCCAGATGATCATTGCCGAAGCGGACTCGCACTGGAACTCGAACTCCAAAGTCAACTGCTCCGCAGTGAAGGTGAGGTTCTTGGTGGTCCCCGAGATCACCTCCTGGGCCGCAGAAGCAAGAGAAGCGCAAAGGGTCAGGACAATTCCATACAGCCAAATTCTCATGGAGCCGTTGTACCAAAACAGCTGCATATCGCTCACTCACAGGCTCCCCGTTGCCCAGGAGCCGATGGTCATTTCTCGCGAATCAACACCACCACGCCCACGGGGGTGAGCACGGCCTGGGTCATGGTCCCGGGCTGCGCGAGAAACAGGGAGCCGAAGAAGGCGGGAAGGTCGGGGTTCTGACGATGAACCCACCCCAGATCACCGGAGCGCTGCAAGCCTCCGGGGTCGTCGTTGAAACGGGCAGCGATCACAGCGAATGACTCGCCACCTTCCACGCGCTGAATCACTTCCTCCGCCAACAGCTTGGCCTCAGATTGAGTGCGGTTGATGCGCTTGGGTACTCCGAGAGCTTTCAGGTGGGTCACCAAAATCCCGCGCGCACGAATGAAATTGTCATCCCACAATTCCCCCGGAAAGCCATCCGCTTCCGCTCGCATCAAGACGTGATACCCAAGCGGAGTTTTGATGGGACCGATGACTTCACCGAGTGAAGCCTCAAAGGCCTGGCGTTTGATCAACGAGTCCCGTGATCCGCGTTCGAAGACTCGATACATCCCCCCGTTGTCGCGGGAAATCGGGTCCACGGAATGTTTCTTCGCCATGTCCGCAAAATTAGCTCCCGCGGCCAATTGCTGCATAACTTCCCGCGCTCTGGCTTCGGCCGCGGCGTCCGTTCCCGCGAACTGAATCTGCATCAAGCCGGCGTAGGTGGGAACGCGTCGTAGAAGATGCACGCCCTGTTCGTTGACGAGCACGGAACTCATTTCCCCCATGCCGGCTCCAAACAAGAAGTCGTTGAAGTCCGGCTTCAACATGCCTTCAGGAAAACTGCCAAGCGAGCCTCCGAAGCGCGAAGTGCCCGCGTTGGAATGAGAAAGGGAAACCTGCCCAAAGTCCTCTCCCGCCAAGACGCGCTCCCTCAAGCCGGACATCAAGAGTCGTGCTCCTGCTTCGTCACGCCCAACGGCGTAAGAGAGACCTTCCATTTCATCGTGAAACAGCAGGATATGTTGCGCCGACCGCAATTCCGGCTTGGGTGCATCGAGATAGAGCGGGTGCGCCAGAAGCGAGGCTTGCAGGCACAAAGTGGCGAGGATCATGGCTGGGTTCGAAGACTGTCGAGGAGCATGGGCTTTCGTTGAATGAACGGCAAACGCTGGAGCAGGAGAGACCGCTAGCTGCGTGGAAGTACGATCAGTGCCAGGGTCCCGTTACCCAATTCGTCTGAAATGGGCTCCAGACTCAACTGGCCCCCCATTTCATCGATCACTCGCTTGCAGATCGCAAGACCCAGACCCGTCCCATGGGAACGAGTCGTGAAGTAGGGTTCGAACAAGCGCGCGGTGGCTTCCCTGGAGATGCCGGTGCCCGTGTCCCGCACCGCGACGCGGGCTTCCTGGTCCGTCTCCTCCAAACTGACCTGCAAGTGACCCCCCTTCGGCATGGACTCCAGAGCATTGGAAACCAGATTGATCAAGACCCGGCGCAATTCGGTGGGGTCGATCCGGACTTCGCGCGCCTCCCCGAGCAACTCAACCTGAACGCCCAACTCCGCGGCCCAGGCAGCGTTGAGTTCCAAGACCTCACCCGCCAGAGCCCGTAGATCTGTGGGCCGAGGCTCCAATTGACGCTCTCCTGCGAAGGCGTAGAAGTTCTGCGAGATTTGTCGCAGGTTTTCCACCTGACGCTGCATCAAGTCCACAGTGCGGTCCAGAATTTGGTCGAACTCGGGGCTCTGCTCATCCCGCGCGCGGCGCAAGAGGTTGGCAGAGAGACTGATGGGCGTCAGAGGATTCTTGATTTCGTGGGCCACCTGGCGCGCCATTTCACGCCAGGCCGATTCCTTTTCCGCCTGCACGAGTTTGGTTCGGCTTTCCGCCAACTCCTTCGTCATCAAGTTGAACGCGATAGCGAGTTCTCCCAACTCGTCCGCCGAGCGCACCTGAACGCGTGCTTCCAGATCGCCCCCCGCCACGCGCAGGGTGTGTTCGCGCAACTCCGCCAAAGGGCGCGTGGTCCTGCGCGCGATGATGACGGTCCAAGTCACCACCACCAACAGGGCCAAGACCGATGCATTGATCAGCAACAGGTGCAATTCATTCACCGTGGCAAAGATGTCCGTGTTGTCGATCCCCACACCCACCACCCAACCGAGCCCTCCCTGCTCCACTTCGGAACAATGCTTGTAGGCCGCCTGTTTCAATTGTCCGCCGAACTCGTACTCGGGGAACATCCCCCAGTCGGAGGACCGCGCCGCCTCCACCAGTCGTGGCAATTTCACAGGAGGCTCGGACACCAGCTGACCGTAGAGCTCGGTCCGCGGGTGACCAATGATCGTGTTCGAGTCGGACTTCCAGAGCCAGGAATAAGAGGAGGCATAAACGGCAGAGCCGATCCCCTGAAAGTTCTGCACGTCCCGGTAGCTGTCGAGCAAGTCTAGCTGGATCACACTCCAGTTGAGCAGGCCGTAGACGACCCCCAGAACGCTCCCGTCGCTGCCATGAATGGGCTCTGCCATCCCAACCGCATAGTCGTGGGGATCGCTTGAACCCGCGAGCGCGGCGGGATCATGCAACAGTTCAGAGATGTGTTGATCGACCAAGTGAGCGCGACCCGCCAAGGCCGTTACAAACCAAGGTTTGTCCCCGAAGTCCCTGCCCCGGAAATCGATGGTCGGTCCAGCTTTCGCCACGGCTTGTTGGCTAGCGGCCACGCAACGGCCGGTGTCTCCCACAACCAACAGCAAGTCGAATTGCGGACTGCGGCGCACGATTCGCTCCAGGCTCGTCTCGAGCATGGTCGCCCGGTTATTGCCCGCTCCCAGTGTCGAGGCCAACACCAAGGGATCGGAACTGAGCAACTCCACATCGAGCCGCCGTTCTCGCAACTCATCATCGATCCGATCCGCCATGTCCGCCGCAAAGCGCAGCAGATGATAGCGCACGATGTCATTGGACAAGCGGTCCGCGAGCTTCACGTCCACGTACCAAGCAAAGCCCACGAAGGGCATCACCACACTGGCGAAAACCGCCAACAACCATTTTGTCGATAGCCGCCGAATCATGACGGCCTAGCTTACCACCCCACGGGGCTGGGCCCTCGGGTTCCTGACAGGCCTTACTTCATCGGATCCGACTCGCGGGCACTCCACCAAGCTTGCCACTTCTCGATCGCGACCGCGCGCTCTTCGAGCGGGCTGTTGGCGTCGTAGCCGAAGCGCTCGTGGGTGGCCTCAAACAAGGCCTGGGCGCAGAGGGCCCGAATCATCGTTCGGTCATCGCTCAGACCGCCGATCAGGATCGAGAGCATTGACCAATCCCCCAGACGCAACAGAGTCCGCGCCCGTTCAAGGGCCAGGTCCGCGTGCTCGATGTCCGGCCAGGGAAGTTCGCGCAAAGGCTCCACCAGTCGTGAGTCCCGAGTCGCACCCAGCGCGGCGAGGGCCGCTCCGGCAACATCATTTCGGGGGTCATTGACCATGCCGAGCATCACGGGGTAGGCAGGTTCACCGACCATGGCAAACCACTGGATGATCTCGATGCGCTCGATGCCATGGGTCCAGGGCAGGCGTTTGGAGTTCTCGTCGATCTTCAGCTGCAATTGAGGGGAGGCTTCCACCCAAGGGCCCACGTTGGCCTCGCGTCGCACTCCATCGTCACCGACAGTCACGCAGGAAGCGAGGAACAAGGTCAGGAGGCAAAACAAGCGCTGCAATCGAATCATGGTCTGCTGATGGTGTTGGCACGAAACCTAGAGTTGGGGATTCGATGCCGTTCGGTCCCCTTCCCAGTCTTCGGCGTGATCCGGCCCGAGCTTGACCGCTGCGCCCTACAATTCCC
>JBLIMI010000199.1:0-6628 GCA_047638655.1 Minisyncoccia bacterium
CCAGCCACAGAATAACGCGAGCGTGGGCATTCGAGCTCGGCGCCTGCTGAGCCGGCTACGACAACACTTCGGGACGCCCTGACCTTCTGCAGGCCTGGGCCAACACCTCGAGGGAGCCCGGAATAGATCTCAGTTTGGGCGGCCGTCCATCCAGAGCACCGCTACCCTGCGCCGCTCATTTTCTATTCTTGCCCTCCAAGTCCGCGTGTTCAGCCTTCATAGCAATCCCAAGTTCCACTTCCAGACCGACCTGCTATCGGGCCTGACAGTCGCCCTGGCCCTGGTTCCCGAAGCGGTTGCATTCGCCTTTGTGGCGGGGGTTGACCCGATCGTCGGGCTGCACGCAGCCTTCATCGTCGGAATCATCACGGCAATCTTCGGTGGACGGCCCGGAATGATCTCGGGAGCGACTGGAGCCCTGGCCGTTGTGCTCGTGGCTCTCGTTGCCGAGCACGGCATCGAGTACATGTTTGCCGCCATCGTCTTGATGGGCGTGCTGCAAATCGGTGCTGGGATCTTTCGGCTTGGCAAGTTCATCCGAATGGTGCCGCACCCGGTCATGTTGGGCTTCGTCAACGGCCTGGCGATCGTGATCTTCCTCGCGCAATTGGGGCAATTCAAGACCCCCGACGCTGAGGGCAACATGCAATGGATGGAGGGCACGCCGCTGTACACGATGCTGGCGTTGGTAGCTGCCACCATGGCGATCACCCACTTCCTTCCGAAGTTGACAAAGGCCATCCCAGCATCGCTGGCCGCCATCGTTGGCATCACGCTGCTCACGATGGGGCTGGAACTCGACACGCCGAGCATCCTCGACTACTTGCGGACGATGACGGACAACCCCGACGCCTCTCTGGCCGGCGGGTTGCCTACATTTTCGATCCCGAACGTTCCGCTCAACCTGGAGACCTTGCGCATCATCCTGCCCTACGCCGTGGTCCTGGCAGCCGTGGGATTGATCGAATCACTTTTGACCCTGACCCTCGTGGATGAGATCACCGAAACCCGCGGGCGCGGTAACAAAGAGTGCGTGGCCCAGGGAGCGGCCAATCTCACTTGCGGCTTCTTCGGTGGCATGGGCGGATGCGCGATGATTGGTCAGAGCATGATCAACATCAATTCGGGTGGCCGCGGCCGCTTGTCAGGAATCACCGCCGCCCTCGTGCTGCTCACCTTCGTGCTCGCTGCCTCTGGCTTGATCGAAATGGTGCCCGTGGCAGCCGTAGTGGGCGTGATGTTCATGGTCGTGCTCGGCACCTTCGAGTGGTCAAGCTTCCGCGTTGTGACCAAGGTGCCCCTCTCCGACGCATTCGTGATCGTGCTGGTCTCGGGCGTTACCGTAGCGACCGACCTAGCCATGGCCGTGTTGGTCGGCGTTGTCGTGTCAGCACTGGTCTTCGCCTGGAAGCATGCCAAAGTCATCCACGCGGTCTGCCACGTGGACGAGGACGGGACCAAAGTCTACTCACTGCGCGGACCTCTATTCTTTGGTTCGAGCAAGAGCTTCCTCGACTTGTTTGACGCCAAGAACGATCCGCATGATGTGGTCGTCGAGTTCGAGCACGCTCGAGTCTCGGACCACTCGGCGATCGAGGCGATCGACTCCCTTGCGGAACGCTACATTCGAGCCGGCAAGGTCCTCCACCTCCGGCACCTCAGCCCCGAGTGTCAGAAGTTGATGAAGAAAGCAGGCAATCTGGTCGAGGTCAACGTGATCGAGGATCCCCAGTACCACGTGGCGACAGACTCGCTGGGATAGCGCGCAGGGCGCCGCCGGTTCTTGGCGGTACTTCCCTAGCGCCGTGCTCTCGCGGGCCGCATTCGTTATTTGAGCGCGTCAGCGCTCACTGCGCGACTTCCAACATGTCTTCAGCGATGGTCTCCACCATGTCGTCGAAACCGGCCTTGTGCTGGGCGTGGGCCATGCCGGGCACAATCTCCACGACCATGTCATCGAGCATGCCAGCTTCCAGCGCGAGGCTTCTGAAGCGGATCACGGCGCCTTCCAGATAGAAGGTATCCACCTCTCCGGCGAAGATATTCAGCTTGCCCTTCAAGGCGGGCTTCAACTCATCCCAGCGGGTCAACAGCATGTTGGAAATGTCGAACTTGCGCCAAGCACGTGCGGCTTCGTGATCGATCTCACCGGTCTCGATGTCGAACATTCTGCGCGGAGTGCCGTCGGGCAAGGGGGCACCGAAAGTCCCGTCAAAGGAGCGGATCTGCCCGCCGGGATTGAGAACGTGCTCTCTTTGGGCAAACTTGCGGTAGGTCAGTAGCACTTCGCCATCGCGGCGCGCCACACCTCGCTCTTCGCCAGCCTCGTCGACGTACATGTTGCGCGAACTTCCATCTTCGAGAGGCTCGTAGATGTTGATGCTTTGAAAGTCATGGAAGTCGATCGGGTCGGGCACGTGACTCCAGCACCCTTCGAATTCCTCGGGATAAGTCACCTGCAACCAGAGTGAGGACCAGCCCCCGGAACTGACTCCGGTGACGTAGCGTTGTTCTGGACCGGCGCCTCCGTACTCCTCTTCGAGAGCAGGGATCAACTCGTGCACCAGCGCTTGGCCCCAGGGACCAATGGACTCGGAATCACAGAAGACGGAGTGGCCATAGCGGTTGTTCGCATCCGGAACCACAATGATGCAATCGTCCAGCGGACTGCCCTCGGCAATGCGTTGCTCCCAACGGCCGATTCCGTGGTGGGATCCGCCGAAACCCGTCACGCTATAGAGAACGGGATAGGTTTGCTCCGGGTCGTAGTTGCGTGGCAAGAGCACGCCCGCATGCATGGTGTAGTCAACGCCGTGAAACTTGCTGAGTGCGGGGCTGACAAAGTCAAAGAGCCGAACGCGCTCTGTTTCCGCGAAAGGTTTTTTGCTCGCCACCTGATCGAGGTGCAAGGCAACGACGCCTTCCGAACCGGTCACATAGTGGACATCGCTGATCTCGCTGTAGATGTCGCCCTCTCCCATTCCGGCTTCACGGCCCGTCAAACTGGTGCGAGCAATGGCCTGCACTTTCCAGGTTTTGTCCAAGTCAACCGTCCACTTCAGTGGAGCCGTGGCGATGGCGTCCGCAAGAGAGACCTTCACGATCGCCCCCTGCTTGGCTTGGGGAAGGTCTAGGCGCATCACAGGCGGGGCACCAAACCAGCGATGCATGTCTCGGCGCGGCTCGCCCTCTTCAGAAAAAGCAATGAAGACCTCTCCCTGAAATTGGTCACCGGCAAAGGCCGCCGCATCAAAATGTAGCTCGAAAAAGCCCGTCTCTTGGGCCGCAGCCAGGGGGGCCAACCCGACGAGGCAAGGCAGGGCGCAGCAACGAAGAAGGAGGTGTCTCATAGAACTTGGAGGCGTCGGGTGCGGTGTCTTGGAGCAGATGGATTCTAGCAAACATCCGCCTAGAGCAGGGCCAATCTACGCCTGCCGTCCGTTCAGCCGGATTGCTTTTCGAGGAGGCCCTCGATGCGTTGCAGGCTGTCCCGGATATCGACGAGCACGTCGCCCTCCGATACTTTTTCTGGAGTCGCAGCACGGGAGGGGCCGTAGCTCACCACCTGGTCGCGCTGCTCCAGAATCGCATCACGAAACTCGGGAGCGCCAACAACACCGGCCAAAGCTGCATCGGAGGTTCCTTGAGGATTGCTCTGTCCGGCAGTTTCCACGGCGAGCGAAGAGAGTCCGAGCCAGCGTAGGAGAGGACCCTCCTTCATCCCCACGTCCTGGATTTTGTCCAGAGGGATGCTCTTCTCGATGCGGAAGATGAATCCCTTGCGGATGTTCAATGTACGCTCGGTCAGCACGCACTCCATCGCATCAAACTGTTTCTGGTGAACGCGGCGGCCGATGATCCACCAAACGGGCATCAGAGGAATGCCTACGAAGGTGACGAGCAGTCCAATTTGTGCACCCATCATCCAGTACATCTTGAGTTTTGGGTCAAAGTTCGCTTTCTGCAGGATGACTTCTTCTCTCATGTGCCGGTCCTCGGTTAGGTCAAGTGAGTCGCTGGGTTTCTGCGGCCGGCATTGTCCGCGATTCGGAAGGATGCCGAGCGAGAACCCCGCTAGTAATTGAATCCCTGCACTCCATTGCCGGAGGTCTATTCAACCATGTTCCGGAAGTTCCCGAATTCCAACGGGCAGACGTCAGAACCGGCTTGGCGGCGGACATTGCCCACCTAGATCACTATCCTGCTAGTCGGTGATCGGCGCTCTAGACCGCCGTTACCTCCCAATGCTGCGCGACCTCAACGAACTGCAAGCGGAGACGCTTCCCGATTACGACCTGTGCATCATCGGTTCTGGACCGGCAGGAATGACTTTGGCCGCGGAGCTGGTGGATGCGGGCTTGCGCATTGCCGTGTTGGAGAGCGGGCGGCTAACCGTCAGCTCCCACGGCGACTCCCTGCGACCAGTCGAGAGCGAGGGCATCTTCATCAAGGACTACAGCCGCGAGCGCGTCTTGGGTGGCGCCTCCACGACCTGGGCTGGCCTCGCCGCACCCCTCGACGAGATCGACTTCTCTGATCGGCCGTGGCTGGAACGCTCGGGGTGGCCCATCTCAAGAGATGAACTCAAACCCTACTGGGCAGCCGCCGCGGAACGCTACCGCTTCCCGACAGAGGAGTTTTTTGGCAGCGGCGGCTTCGGCGGCTTACGGGCCAAGAGCGAGATCCAACCGCGCTGGAAGCTCCTAGAGGAAAAGATCTTCTTGGCTGCCGCACAGGCGCAGAACTTCGGGCGCGAGTGGCGCCAGATCTTCGACGGGGATCTCCTCGACGCTTGGTTGGATGCCACCGTGCTTGAGTTGGTGTCCGACCCAGAGACCTCCAAGGTCCAGGCCGCGCTCGTCAAGACACGCTCCGGCCGCGAGTTCCGTTTGCAAGCCAAGACGTTCGTGCTCGCCACGGGTGGTATCGAGAACGCGCGGCTACTCCTCAACTCGCAGAGCCAGTGTGATGCTGGTCTCGGAAACGAACAAGATCAAGTCGGACGCTACTTGATGAACCATCCCAAGAAGTATCACGGCATATTGCGCCTCAGCCGCCCAACGGGCGACCTGCCGTTCTATTACGGATGTTTGTACCGCGGATTCGCTGGCTACGCCGGACTGCGCCTACGGGAAGACTACCAACGCGAAAAGAAGCTCCTCAACAGCTACGTACGCCTCGAGCCCATGTTCCCCTGGACGGACAGTGAAGGGGTCGAAGCGCTTGTCCTCTTCGCCAAACACTCCAGCTTCTTGATGAAGCGCTGGACTCAAGGCAAGCCAGACGAGGTCGTTTCCCTGCGCGACTACTCCGAGACCGGAGACGACTCCGAGGTTCAAAATGCGCGCAAGAGCATTGGCCAATGGATCGCCCTCGCCCTACGAATTCCTCTCGACGCACCAAGCGTCCTGCGATACCTCAAGTACCGCTTGATCACGAAAGCAAAGCCCCCCATCAATGAGGTCCGCATTCGCAACTTCATGGAGATGGAACCCCACGGAGACAATCGCGTCGTACTCACTGACCAGCGAGACAGCCTGGGTGCCTTGCGTCCCAAAGTCATTCACGACACGACAGACAAGGATCGGCGCGCTCTGATCGAGCTCCACAAACATCTCAAGCAAGAATTCCTCGAGCAAGAGTTCGGCGAACTGATCACCAGCCTCGATCAAGCAGACCCCTGGCCCATTAACGAGGAAGCCTCCCACCATCTCGGCACCACACGCATGGGCGTGGACCCCGCCACCTCAGTGGTGAACTCCGACCTGCGCGTGCACACGGCTCAAAACGTCTACATCGCGGGCGGTTCGGTCTTTCCCACCAGCGGCTGTGCGAACCCGACCTTCACCATCTGTGCACTCTCGATTCGGCTGGCGCAGCACTTGCGTTCCGAGTCCAGCGCTTCGACCGCTCGAGGCAACGAATGACGACCAAGCGCCTGCTGGTCATTGGTTCCGGAGAACGTGTGCGTAAGGCGGCTCTGCCTGTGTTCGAGCGGTCCGAGGGCTTTGACATCGAAGGGATCATTTCGCGCACTCCCAAGACAATCGAAGCGGACGGGAAGGAGTACCCAGTGCTCGGCCTCGACAGCCTGACTCGAGAACGCCTGAGCGGGATCGATTTGATCTACATGGTGGTCAAGAAAGGCGCGGTGCCGGGCTTGCTGGCCACCATCGCAAAGCTCGGTCCCACGCATGTCGACCTCTTGATCGAAACGCCAGTCATGCTGGTGCGCCACCTCGGTCACCGCAAACGGCTCGACTGCTTTCGGAACGTGTGGGTCAGCGAAGACTGCGAGACCCTGCCCTGTTGGGACGCGGTCAAGGGCCTACTCGCGTCCGGAGCGCTCGGGGACCTACGCTCGATCACCCTCGACCGCTCAGCCTATGCCTATCACGGCATGGCCATGGTCAAGTCCATCCTCGGCGGACGTGCAATCCGAAGCGCGCACCAAACCACGATTCAGAACGGTTTGCGTGAACGCCGGATCACCGTAGACAATGGGCTCTCAGCCCTCGTAGTTGACCCCCGGGACTACTCCTTGGGAACCCTGCTCTTCGAAGGAACAAGCGCAACTCTCGCTGACTTTGGAGCAGAGTCGGACACCCGCTTGCGATTGGAAGCGCAA
>JBLIMI010000200.1:0-6625 GCA_047638655.1 Minisyncoccia bacterium
TGTCTGCCGCTGAAAGTCGTATTCGCGACGTAGATGTGGCCTTCGAGACCGCAGACCTTGCAAGAAACACCATCTTGCAGCAAGCCGCGACCTCGGTGCTGTCCCAAGCCAACCAGCAGCCGCAGCTCGCCTTGAGCCTGCTCGGCTAGGTTAGGGGTCTACTGGGTGCGCCTCCAAGCTGAGGCGCCGCCAAGAAGACAAGCATCTGCCGTGGCGGCTCGAGTTCGCCAAGAACTCGGTGGGACGCCCAAGCTTGGACTACGACGTCCTGGTCACGGCAGTGTTTTGAAGGGGTCGACGCATGTCGGCGCCAAATAGCCAGCGGGGGATGAGTCATCCATTTGACTCGTCTCCCGCTGGTTTCGCTTTGCACCTGACCCGCAAAGGGGTTTGAGACAGCGGCGCCCGGGAATGGGAATTCTGTTGCTGGTCGTTCCGTGAGAATTCAGGAACTCGGGGAAAGTCTCGATGCATGACTGTCCATTTCTAGAGACCTCAACCCTGCCGGACTCCAGCGCATGCAAGCCAACCAACAACCCAATCAGGCACTCCTTCAACTCCACCTCGGCTGCGGAACAGCCCATCGCCAGGGTTGGATCAATGTGGACGTTAACTCGAAGGTGGGACCCGACCTTGTGGCCTCCGCTGAGAGCCTACCGATGCTGGATCCGGATTCCTGTTCCGCTATCGAGTCCTGCCATCTCTTTGAGTACCTGACTCTGAAGCAAGCCCGGGAGGCCCTGCGCGAGTGGAGGCGACTCCTTGTTCCCGGTGGAGAACTCTCTCTGGTGCTCCCCAACCTGGCCAGAGGCTTTGAACTGATCGGGACCCAAATCGAAGACAGAGACATCGGGCTTTGCTCCATCTTTGGACACACCAACACCGCCGACGAATTGGGTGACAGCCCGACGCACAAGTGGGGTTGGACCCCCGAATCCCTGACCTTGGAACTCCGCGCTGCTGGGTTTGAGAACGTGCAACAGGCCAGCGTGGCCATGGACGGTGAAGCGAACCCTGTCATGGAGTGTGACATGATGATCACAGCCGCTATGCCCCAGCAAACACCGGCCGCGGCCGCCACACAAGAACAGCCCAAGCAGGAGCGGACAAACATCCTTGCTTGGCCTTGCTACACCGACGCCTCAGCGCTCGACGAATTCATGGGTGCCTTTGCTCGGGTGCTTTCCGGGCGCGATGACGTTTGCTTGCACCTTCGAGTGGATCCCCAGTTGGACCCTTCTCAAGAAGAAGTGATGTTGGCGCTGGAAGCGAGCCACGGCCGCATGCTCGGCACGAGCACAGCATTGAATGTCGCGCTGTTGGAAGGACCTCTGACGCAGGAGGAGTGGAAAGAGGCGGCATCGCACATGGTATGCCGCATCCAATCCGGCACGGCAGCAGCACGCACCAACGAAATAACCAGCTTGGCGTTAGCGATAGCGACCGATGCTGCCGGCTTGATTGAGCAGGTCAACAGTGGGCGAGTCGCGGCGGCGTCTACCTTACCCCCCGCGCAATCGGAAGAGTCTGCCACACAACCGGAGAGCGGCGTGCTGATCCCCGCTGGTGTCCAGCCTGAGGGCGCCATTCTCGAGCGTATCACCGAATTGCACCCGTGGCTCTACCCGGTCAGCATCGATGGCATGATCGTCAAGCCTGGGCTGGGAAGTGCCTGCGATACCGATTCGCTTTCCAGACGCACGGCGAGCCGGGCGACTTTCCTGATCGAGGAAGTCTTGAAGCGTGTCGACTTCCGTGGCAAGTCCGTCTTGGACCTTGCGTGCAACTGTGGCTTCTGGTCCTCATACTACGCGCTGGCTGGAGCCGGCCGATTGCTCGGCGTCGAAGGCCGGGCTCGCCATGTATCGCAAGCGGAACTGTATTGGGAGCGCAACGACTTCCTGCCCAAGGGGCAGTACAAATTCCTGGAAGGAAACATTGTCGAACAGGCAACTTGGGAGGCGATTGGCTCCAGGGGAGCCGTGGACGTCACCCTATGTGCAGGAATTCTCTCTCAACTAGAGAACTACGCTCAGGTCCTAGGTTGGGCTGCACAACTCACCAAGGAAGTCATGATCATCGACACCCGTGTACAAGACGGGGCCGAGATCAGCACCAGCGCGGATGCCGATACGGGCTTCAACGACGTGACTGAGGGTGGCAGGCGAACGGTCCCGGATCGCAAGCGACTGCTGCAGACCCTGCGTGATTTGGGGTTCAATCCTGAAGTGCTTCCCGTCGGCTTTGGTCGAGAGGCTGGCGTGGATGATGCAGATAGCTACTCCGAGGGCACCCGCATCACCATTGTCGCGCGCAAGGTCCCGGTACCCACCAGCCTCGCGACCACAAAGTCAGTCGCCCCGGCGAACCAAACGAACCCGGTTCTCTAAGCAGGACCGGGAATAACAAGTCTTCTGGAGAGGCAGCACGTGACCAGGAAAAATTTTCGTCGGGGCCCGGGGACTCAAGCCAATGAGGCCCTGGGAGCCACTCTTCACCCCTGTAACTGGGGGAGTAGCGGAGAATTGCCAGCCCGCCAAGAATCAATCAGTTCAGGGCTAACGCGAGCCCCGAAAGCCTCCGATAACCCCGTTGCATCCCATTCTCGGGCTGCAAAGGCATCAAGGGAAAGAAAGCATGATTAGTTTCGGCGGACTTGGCAGCGGGCTCGACACAGGCGCCATCATTCAGGCATTGGTGAATGTTGAGCGTGTGCCGATCAACTTGCTCGGACAGCAAAAGCAAACGCAGCAGGCGAAATTCGACCTCATAGGCACCTTCAAGGGACTCGTAGATTCCCTGAAGACGGCGGCCGGTGAGTTGCGATCTAACGACAAGTTCTATGACTTCGCCGTTACCTCGAGCAGTGAGACCGCGGCCACGATTATCGCCGGAGCCACGGCAGAATCGGGATCACACACTCTCACGGTCAATTCCCTCGCGCAGGCCGATCGTTGGGCCTTTGACGGCGTGCTGGATCCTTCAACGAATCTGGCAAGCGTGGATGGCGAGCAAGTCGACTTCACAGTCAATGGCACGAGTTACTCAATTGCCTTGACCGCGGCCGATTCGAGCTTGGCCAACATTTCGTCCCAAATCAACTCCCTGGCCGGCGACGACGTCACGTCATCCGTTGTCAACGTGGGCACGGAGAGCGCCCCGAGCTACCAGCTCGTCATCGCGGGCGACAGTACGGGCGAAGACAATCGCATCACTGGCATCAGCAGCACAGTCACCGGCTTGACCATTGATGGCACCGGCCCTGATGGTGCGGGCGCTGCACAGAGTTCTAACAACATCACCGTTGGCTCCAATGCCGTCGCTATCATCGATGGGCTCACCGTAGAGCGCGCCACGAACAGTTTTGGGGATGTAATCACCGGTGTCGACATCACAGTCCAAACGGCGGAACTCAACACCGAAGTGACTTTCACCGTGGCGGCCGACAAAGAGGCCGTCAAGGCAAAGATCCAGACATTCGTGGATGCCTACAACGAAGTGGTCACCTTCACGAATGATCAAAATACGTTCACGGAGGACGACGGCGCCGGCGGAGAACTGTTTGGCGACTCGGTTCTGCGATCGGTACGTAGCTCGATCAACTCCGCACTATTCAACGTCTCGACCGCGGACGTCATGGCGGACACAGAGGGCTATTCAACCCTCAGTCTGGTCGGAATCAAGACGGAGAACGACGGTACCTTGTTGATTGATGACACCGTCTTCGATGACAAGTTCGCCACTAACATCGCCCTTGTGGCGGATCTGTTTGTGGACTCCGACGGGTTCGACAATGGTGGGGCGGTGGAAGGAACTGCGGACTACTACGTTGATACCACGGCGGACTCAGGGCTTGCCGACAAGCTCTACCGGGCACTCGACCTGATGACCGGCTCCATCCCGGATGGCAATGGCAAGTCGATCATTGGCATCCTCGATTCACGCTCCACCTCCTTGCAGGAACGAATCGATAGCATTCAGGACACGATCGACGACAAGGAGCGATACCTCGAGATCTTCGAGGCCACGCAAGTCTCGCGCTTTGCGGCGCTTGAAAAGCTCATGGGCAGTTTGAATGCCCAAGGGGCTGCTCTCCAGGGAGGCCTCGCCGGCCTTCAGGGATTATACTAGGAATAACTTCACTGAGTCACTGACATGAATAGCAACGCAGCTTCCGCCTACCAGAACGCCCAGTTCGAAAATGCGCCTCCAATCAAGATCCTTCAGATGTTGAATGCAGGTGCTATCCGGTACTTGAAAATCGCTCAGGCAACTGACGTCAAGTCTGCAGATTATCGCAAGCATCTGCGCATGGCAGAGGAGATCATCGGTGAGTTACGCGCCAGCTTGGACCACGAACCGAACCCGGACCTCTCCGCAAATCTGGAAGGCCTGTACATCTTCATGCAAGACGAGCTAGGTCGCTCCTTGCTCGAAGAGGACCCTCGTGGAATCGTCAATGCCATCCGCATCATGGAAACGCTTCTGGATGCTTGGAGAGGCGCAAACCTGCAGCATGAAGAAACTCCTGGCGCAGAAGGACTTCACAATGCCGGCTGAAGTCCGCGCCCTCGAGTTGGCCATGGAGGAATTGCTGGCCTTGCTCGCAGATCCCGAGAGCGCTGGGGTGGAACAAGCTTGGCGACGGTGTCAGGCCGCCGAGAGAGACCTAAATCTACTGACAGAAGACCCATCAGGCTTGAGTGCGGATGAAGTCGACGAACTGCGCGATGGCCTAGAGATACTAGTCCGGTTAAATGCCATCGCGTGCCAGGCCTTGCTTCACCGTCAGGAGTCCCTGGCCAAGGGTCTCGCTCGAACCAAGCTAGAGACCGCCAAAGTCAGGGCCTATGGCGGCGCCACCGTGAGCCTGGGCGGTTCCTGCAATCTGGCCGGCTGAGAGCGGGCACTCGGATTCAACCCTCTCCCACGCGGATCGAGGAGTGTTGAGAAAATCAACACATGGTGAAAATCTAGACACCTCGGAGATTTTCTCCAATCCAGTGTGAAAGGCCTTCCGAGAGGGGTGGAAGGGAATTCCAGCCCCCTAAGGGCACCTGATTCACAGGCATGGAGATCCCGGGAGATGTAGGAAACGGGCATGCAGGCCGAAAAGTTGGGCAGCATGCAGAATCTCATCCTCTTGCCCTTCGAAGCCTTGGAAGGAACCACCTCCCTCGGCGGATCAACGGGCCCGGACCTCACGCGCTACTTCCTGGTTTGCACTGTGCTCGTCGTCTTGACGATCGCAGTTGCTTGGGGCATGCGCAAGCTGGTTGGCGGCAACCTCAAATCCCGGGCGGCTCAACGATCCTTGCACGTTGTTGATGTCCTGCCCCTCGGTGGCCGCCGCAAGCTGGCGGTTGTACGTTGCTACGACCGAACCTTCGTGCTCGGCCTGGGCGAGAAGGAAGTCAGCGCGATTGCCGAGTTGGACGCCGTAATCGCGTCCGACGAGCAGCCCTCCGAGCCACTCAAGTCAGACCAAGTTTCCTTCGCTGCGGCTCTCGAACAAATCCGCAAGGTGATGCCGGACAAGGCGCTACCGACGGCCCAGGTTCAAGCTGGTGACGTTGTTGCTCCGGCCCTCTCCAGGAAGATCGTTCGGCGCAAGGTGCAGGCCACAAAGCCGGCAGAAACGCCCGCTACGAAGCCCAAGCCTGCCCATGTTCAACCCCAGCCGGCCAGCCCTGCACCAGAGCGCAAGCTCGTGCGCCGTAAGGTTGCCCCCAAGCGAAACGAGGCCGCCGTGCTGGCTCACGAAGAGAAAGCGCGGGCCGTGGCATCCGCTGCTATGGAGATTGCTAAGGAAATGAAACGTGAGCAAAAGAGGAAGCTCGCACACGTCCAACAGCCCACAGTCGTGGCGGCCAAGCCGCCGGCTCCCGTGAAGTCCACGCAAGTCGAACATCGTTTGCGTCTCGACGGGATTCTCGGATGAAGTTCCCTAATTGGATTCGTGCGCTCTGTCTTCTGGTCGTTGCGTGTGCATTGCTCACGCCCGCGGCAAGCGGTCAGCAATTGGAGAGTGCATTTCGTGGCCTACTAGAGAGCGCCAACGCTCTCGCTCCCGGTGCCAACGAAACCCTGTCCGCAGCGGCAACCACCGGAGAGGAGAACAAAGTTTCGTCCGCCGTGGAGATCGCAGTCCTTCTGACTGCACTCTCACTGCTTCCGGCGATATTGATCTCAATCACGAGCTTCACCCGCATCGTGATCGTGCTCTCGTTCGTGCGCCGCGCGCTCTCTGTGAACGATTTGCCGCCGAACCCGGTTGTGATTGGCTTGGCGTTGTTCTTGACCACGTTTGTGATGGGACCCGTCATTCAACGGGTGCACAGCACAGCCTGGGAGCCATATCAATCAGGCGAACTGGAGGCTACCGAAGCCTACGACGCGGCGTGGACGGAATTGCGTGGCTTCCTGGTCGCGAACACTCGCGAGTCAGAACTGGTCTTATTCGCAGACCTAAGCGGTTACAAGGCTGAAGAAGAGACTCCAGTCGGTGAGCCCGCGCCCCTACCGATAACTGTCGTGGTCCCGGCCTTCATCCTTAGCGAGCTCAAGACAGCTTTCCAGATGGGCTTTCTGCTCTTCTTGCCCTTCCTCGTCATCGACCTGGTCG
>JBLIMI010000201.1:0-6617 GCA_047638655.1 Minisyncoccia bacterium
GAAGGCCCGCGCACAACGATTGATCGCGTGACGATTTCAGGCTCCACACACTTCAAAGCAAAAGAGTTGAGAGCGTATGTGGGCGGCCCCACCTCATCCGCGTTCGGTCTTGGGGCCCTGTACTTCGTGGAAGTCGAGGCCAACAGAGCGCTGTCATCAATCGAGAGTCTCTACTATCACTCAGGGTTCCTCGATGTTCGCATCGAAGGTCCAGAGCCCACCTTCAGTGCGGATCGCAAGGAGGTTCAACTGACGCTGCATGTGTCCGAGGGCACGCGCTACTTGGTGCAGGAAATCACCGTGGAGAATCAGGATCCAGACCATGCGCAAGCCCTCGAGGAAGTCTTCGCCAGATACAGGTCCAAGCCGTTCTACCCGCGCATCACGCGCGAAATTCAGTCGGTGTGCTCCGGCTACTTGGCGAACACCGGGTACGCCGACGCCAGCGTCCAGGCGCTAGAAGCCATCGACGCACAAACGGGGCTGGTGTCCATTCAATTGCAGGTCCAGTTGGGCCCCATCGTGCACATCGATTCGATCGAGGTGAGCGGGAACCGCAAGACGCGCACTGGGTTCATCCTGGGAGCTCTGGAGCTCAAGCCTGGTGATCGCTACTCCCAGGCCGCCGAGCGGCGCTCATTCCAAAGCCTTTACGCTTCGGGGCTGTTCTCTTCCGTCAGGATGAAATTGAGCGGTGCAGGCACACAACGCACCCTGGAAATCGAAGTGCAGGAAGCGCCCACCCTGAGCACATCAGTCGAAGTTGGCTACGGCGCCTTTGAGAGATCCCGCATCATCCTGGGCCTCAGTGAGCGTAGCATTTTCGGAACCGGGCGCAGCCTCACTCTGGAAGCCAAGTTGGCCGAGAAAGCGAGGGGCGCGGAGCTCTTCTTCAGTGACCCCTACACCATCGATAGCGATCACGTATTGGGAGCAACGGCCTTCATCGAGGAGCGCGAACAAGTTTCCTTCGATCAACAAGAGCTCGGACTAGGGGTCAATCTTCAACACACACTGACAAGAAATTACCGTCAAATCTATGGGCACGAATATCGCATCTCAGAAGCGTCCAACTCAGAGATTGTCATTCCCAGCGCGACGACGGACCTTCAAAATGATGTCCGCATCTCGGCGCTCTACATCACAAATGTCTACGACACTCGCGACACCTTCTTTCTTCCAAGAGAAGGCAGCCGACTGCGCTTCCGGAGCGAAATCGCTGGCGCCGGACTGGGTTCTGAACTCTCGTTCATGCGATTCGACGGTCGCTTCTCCCATTACGTCCCCTTTGAGAATGACCAGCAACTGGCCTTCGCCATTCGTGGGGGTCTGATCGTCCCCACCGAGGGCACGCAGTTCATCCCGCTCCAGGAACGATTCTTCAACGGAGGCCAAGACACGGTGCGATCATTCCGGGAAGATGAGTTAGGTCCGACTGATGCCAACGGGAATCCGATCGGGGGCGAGGTCTACAGTGTGTTCTCGCTGGAGTATCGGCGCACGCTATTCGGTACCTTCAGCGCCGCCCTATTCGCGGATGCGGGCAATGTAGAACTCGCACACACGGACTTCTTGAAGCTCAAGGATCTGCGCTACGGAGTCGGCCCCGGGGTGCGCTGGTTGCTGCCCATCGGGCCCCTGCGACTGGACTGGGGCATCAATCCCAAACCCCGTCCCGGTGAGGAGGAGTGGGTCTTACAGTTCAGTTTGGGAGTGGCCTTCTAGCTCCGCTTGCGCGGACTCTTGCGCGTCCCACGTTTCACAGGTTTCTTGCCACTGCGCGTCTTGCGTGCAGGCTTCGAGCGCGAGCCCTGCTTGCCGACGAAGCTCAACTCAAGGGCCTGGCTCACGTTCTCCAGGAAGTGGAACTTGAGCGCCTTCTTCGCACTCGCCGGAATGTCATCTAGGTCCGCCTTGTTGCGCGCTGGAAGCAGAATGGTCTTGATCCCCGCAGCGAGGGCTCCCAGAACTTTCTCCTTGACGCCCCCCACCGGCAAGACGAGTCCGCGCAAGCTAATCTCACCGGTCATGGCCACGTCGGGGGAAACTTGCTGGTCGGTGAAGAGCGACACGAGGGCGGTGTACAAAACCACGCCGGCGCTGGGACCATCTTTTGGGATGCCCCCGGCAGGAATGTGCATGTGAACATCGGTCTTCTCAAAAATCGCGGGGTCAATTCCGAGTTCCACGGCGTGACTCTTGACCAGACTCATTGCGGCCAGAGCGCTCTCCTTCATTACATCGCCAAGTTGGCCCGTGCGTAACAAGCGACCCTTGCCTGGCATGGACATGGTCTCGATGAACAGAATCTCGCCGCCAACGGGGGTCCAGGCGAGGCCAGTGGCCACTCCCGGAGTCCCACAACGCATGGCGAGTTCGCCTTCAAAACGCGGGGTCCCCAGGATCTCGTTCACCTGGGCGGGCCGTATCTTCATGCTGCGACGGCTCTTCTCCACAATGCGTGTGGCCACGTGCCGACAGATGGAGCCAATTTGCCGCTCCAGATCTCGCACGCCAGCCTCGCGCGTGTAGCCCTCGATCAGGGCATCGATGGCTTCCTTCGTGAAGCTGCACTGTTTCTCCGTGAGGCCGTTGTTCTCCAGACGACGTCGCACGAGGTAGCGCATCGCGATCTGATGTTTCTCCTCACGCGTGTAACCGGGGAGTTGGATGACTTCAAAACGATCGCGCAGGGCGTGCGGAATGTTCCCCAAAACGTTCGCGGTGCTGATGAACAGCACACGTGAAAGGTCGAATGGCACCCCGAGGTAGTTGTCGCGGAACGTGTGATTCTGTTCGGGATCAAGCACCTCCAACAGAGCCGAGGACGGATCGCCGTGGGCGCCCCGACCGAGTTTGTCCATCTCGTCCAACATGAACACGGGATTGCGAGTTCCCGCCCGCCGTAGACCGCCGATGATGTTGCCCGCCATGGATCCCACATACGTGCGACGGTGCCCGCGCACCTCTGCCTCGTCGTGCACGCCCCCCAAGCTGGTGCGCACAAATTCACGCCCCATGGCCCGTGCGATGCTCTTGCCAAGCGAGGTCTTGCCCACACCGGGAGGACCAACCAGGCAAAGACTGACGTTTTTACCGTCCGGCTTTAGCTGGCGCACGGCCAGGAATTCGATGATGCGTTCTTTGACCTTGGTCAAGCCGTAGTGGTCTTGATCGAGGATGCGCCTTGCCTTTTTGATGTCGAGCCTATCCTCGCTGGTCTTTGACCAGGGCAGCTCGATCATGACTTCCAAGAAAGTGCGCACCACGGAAGCTTCTGCCGCTCCGTCAGGCATGCGCGACAAGCGCATCAATTCTTTGCGCGACTCCTTCTCGGCCTCCTCTGGCATCTCGGCCGCCTTGATCGCTTTTTGGATGTCCGGGACCTCGTTGGACTTGTCCTCACCCTCCCCGAGCTCGCGCTGAATAGCACGTAGCTGCTCCCGCAGGTAGTACTCGCGCTGGGCTTCCTCCAGGGTCCCTTGTGTTTCTTCCCGGATCTTCTTGGATAGACGCAACACCTCCGCCACGTGCCCCAACTTATTGGCCACTAATTCCAGGCGCGCGCGCACGTCAAATGTCTCCAAAATCTCCTGACGTTCCTCGACCGGAACATCCATGAAGGTCGCGATCATGTCCGCCAACATCGAGCCCGACGTGATGTTGTCCACGGCGCTGGATAGATCCTCGGGGGTTCCGGGTGCCAGCTCCAAGACTTC
Organism: Minisyncoccia bacterium; assembly: GCA_047638655.1. Classification (GTDB taxonomy): domain Bacteria; phylum Planctomycetota; class UBA1135; order UBA1135; genus JABACD01. The sequence goes on from JBLIMI010000201.1 coordinate 3,720, forward strand.
GTGCGCCTGGGATTTCAGCGCGTGGATGCGCGCCTCGATGTCCGTGTCCTCCGCGTCGACCTCTTGCTCATCGATGAATTCGATGCGTGCCACCGGCAAGGGATCGAATTCGACAAACTCCAGCACCCGGCAACGTGCCTCGCCCTGACAAATGGCATGGTGACGCCCATCATCCGATGCGATGTAGCGCACGACCTCCGAGACAGTGCCGACGGAGTAGAGATCCTCCTCGGATGGGTTCTCGACGGATTCCTCACGCTGCAGCAACAAGACCACACGGTTGTCCCCGGCGGTCGCTTTGCGAATGGCATCCACCGATCGCGGACGACCAATCATGAGCGGCAGCACGACGCCCGGAAAGAGCACCATGTTGCGTACCGGAACCACGTAGTAGTGACCGGGGGGCAGACCACTGTCCGCCGCCACACTATTATTCACTGCCCGCTTGCGCCGGGTCCTCTTGGAGGACTTCGAACGTTTGGATGGAGAAGACTTCTTCTTTGCCTTGGGCTTAGAGCCGAGGTCTGCGGGGTCGTTGTCGTCTTTCAAGGCAATCAGCTAGGGTTGTCGGCAGCACAGTATGGGGCCCAAAGCCCCACGATCCAACACCGAGGTCGATTCGTCTCAATTGCCTGGGCCCAACGGGAAACGAGAGGCTAAGGTGAACCCTCTGGTCTCTCCCAGACCCAGAGACCCGCCTCAAGGCCCGACGCGGCCTGTTTTCACCTGCCCTGCACCATGATTCTCATCACCCGCGGCCTCTTGTTCTGCGCTTGCGCTTTGCTACTCGCAATCGGTTCTGCCCAGGCCGAACGCAACGATCCCGGAAGCTTGCTGATATTCCCCGAGTACGACTCGCGCCAAGGTTCCTACACGTTCCTGACCGTCACCAACGTGAACACAAGCGAGTCGGTGCGAGTGCATTTCAACTACGTCAGCGGTGAAACTTGCCTCAAGTTCGACGCCATGGAAACGCTCACCCCCCGGGACACGGTCACGTTCTTCTCGCGCAATCACTCCCCGACCGAGGGCCGGGGCTACTGCTTCGCCTATGCGCGCGGAATGAGCAGCGGCAGCCCGATTGACTTTGACTTCCTGATCGCTTCGCAGATCACGCTCGATGGAACGACCGGTAGCCAGTATCAAATCAACGCCATGGTCTTCGAGGGCAAGACGGGGCATGGCAACACGACCGACATGGACTCCGATGGCCACCGTGATCTGGACGGCGTGGAATATGCGCCCGCTCCCGATCGCATCGCCATCCCGCGTTTCTTCGGGCAGATCCCCGGTTCAGGCCAGCCGCGGGCCGAATTGATTCTGATCGGATTGACCGGGAGCAAGTTCGACACGGTCGCTGGCTTCTTAATCTACAACGACAACGAAGAAGTCTTCAGCGCACAACACACCTTCGACTGTTGGGACCGCGTGCCGCTCAGTACGATCTCAGCCGCCTTCAACAACGACTTCCTGAAGAACGCCACCAACAACGATCCAGGTGAAATTCAAGGCTTCCCCGCCTTCGAAGCAGGCTGGTTTGTGGTCAACGGCGAGGTGGCCAACTCGACCTCCACCTCCATCTCTCAACCGGCGCTGCTGGCCACCATGGTCGAGGTGGGGCGCCTCAGTTCCGCGAGCTTGCCGTTCACGATTGGCGAACAGACGAACGGGCAGTTGTTACCCTTGACGAACAGCGGAAACTAAGTTTCACGAGCCTCATACAGCGGCGGCTTGCCTCTTGAGGGGGAGGGCCGCCGATGTCGTTTCAACACCGCAGGTAGGCCAGGCCGCAGCCACCATGAATGGGCCTTGGGATGGCAAGCCAGCATTCCGCCGGGACTCTGAACTGCCTGGAGTCGGCTCGCACCAGCCCGCTTTGTTGGCGTCCAGCGCACTGATGTCGGTGATCGGTGGCCGAGTAGACAAGTCCAACCTTTCGATCGGCGAGACCCGCCAAAAAGGCCCCATCTCTGCCGTGATTCCGATTTCAGAACCCTTGACCAACGTTTCAGATGGAGTAGCGATCGAGTAAGATCCGGGCTTGACCCGATGGGCGCCGAGGCGCGTCCACTTCACGCTCTGCTACACGATCATCATGCTTCAATTCTTTCGCGAGAACGCTCTCCTCATCGCCATCGCCCTGACGCTAACCGTCAGCTCCTGCGAAGTGAAAGGCGCGGACGACACTCTGCGCTTCTCCGCCATTCCTGGCGAGAACACCAGCCTGATGATCGAGAAGTTTGGCGCACTTGCAACGCACCTCTCCGCAGAACTGGGAGTGCCCGTGCAGTACGTACACGTCTCCGACTACGGCGCCTCTGTCGAGGCCTTCAAGAACGGTGACGTCAGCCTCGCCTGGTTTGGCGGCCTGACGGGCGTGCGCGCCCGGCGTGCGGTCTCCGGCGCTGAGGCCATCGCCCAAGGCAAGGTGGACCCCGCCTACAAGTCCTACTTCATCGCGAACAAGAACAGCGGACTGACCCCGAGCGACGAGTTCCCCATGCAACTCCAGGGCAAGAGCTTCACCTTCGGCTCCGACTCTTCCACCTCTGGGCGTTTGATGCCTGAGTTCTTCATGCGCGAGGCCACGGGCAAGTCGCCCAAGGAATTCCTTGGATCCGAAATGAACTTCTCGGGCAACCACGACCGCACACTGCAGTTGGTTCAGGACGGCACCTTCGATGCCGGAGTCTTGAGTTACAAAACCTACGACACCCGTTTGGCCGAAGGCAAGGTCGACGAGGAGAAGGTCTTTATTCTGTGGACTACGCCCGCGTATCCGGACTACTCCTGGAATGCCCACCCCAACCTGGAAGAGCGTTTCGGGAGTGGCTTCACCGAGAAGCTTCAAAAGGCACTGGTCGCCATCGAGGACCCCGCTCTATTGGATGCGATGAT
>JBLIMI010000202.1:0-6610 GCA_047638655.1 Minisyncoccia bacterium
GTTGCTCCCCCCCTCCGGCGCAAGACGACGGCAGCGTTGGCTCCGCCGAAGGCCAGGTTTACGGACAGCGCTGACTCGCAGCGCTCCAGTCGACGCGGGCTCCCTGTCACCAAGTCCACAGGACAGGCGGGATCTTGCAATCCCTGACCAGCGGTGGGATGTACTTCTCCGGCACCGAGACACATCACGGTCACAATAGCTTCTAGTCCTCCGCAGGCACCAAGCAAGTGTCCCACAGATCCCTTGGTGGATGTCAAGGGTAGCCGCGAGGCGTGCTCCTCGCCGAACACCTTGCAGAGAGCGCGCCACTCTGCCATATCGTTGTGCGCTGTCCCCGTTCCGTGCGCGTTGATGAAGTCGATGGCGGAGGGCTCAAGGCCCGAGTCCGCCAATGCTCTACGCATGGCCAGACTCGCGCCGCGCCCTTCTGGATGGGGGGCGGTCATGTGGTGTGCGTCGCAGGAAGTTCCTGCCCCCGCAACTTCAGCGAGAACGAACCCTCCCCTGGCGCGGGCGTGACTTTCCGTTTCCAGCAAGAGCACTCCAGCACCTTCTCCCAAGTTCAATCCATCACGTTCTAGCCGAAACGGCCGAGTCCGCTCGGGGCTGATGGCGCGTAGGGAATTGAATCCTCCATAAGTCAACTGACACAGTCCATCCGATCCGCCCGTGATGGCCACATCGACTTCGCCGGACCGCAAACTAACCAGCGCCGTTTCGATTGACATGGTCGCGGCCGCGCAGGCGGTGGCGCTGGTCTCCACGGGTCCATGCAAACCAAACGTGCGCACAATGGCATCGGCCGGAGAGCAGACCGGCTGGCCCGAGAGTTGACGTAAGCGCTGCCTTGCTCGTGGCCCCTTGATGCCCCCCACGGCGTTCATGAAGATCTGTTCGCCTTCAAGCATTCCACCTGTGCTTGAACCCAAGAACACTCCGGCATCTCGTAGTGCATCGGAGTCACGTAAGCCTGCCTGGGCAATCGCCTCAGCGGCTGCCTCGATCGCGAAGCGATCGGTCCTTGTCAGGCGCCGCCGCTCTCCAGGTTCATGCACGAGATCATTGAACTGATCCAAATCGATCTGGCCCGCCAGACTCGTGCGATGCTTACTTCCGTCAAACAAGTCCAGCGGACGAATCGCGTCTTGGCCTGCACACAGGCCAGACCATAACGGCGCCACTCCCACGCCAAAGGGGCTAACCGCTCCCATCCCGGTCACGACCACGCGCTCCATTCAGTTGCCCGATTCCTTGCTAGCGAGCTTCTGCTGAACGAAGACCACGAGCGAATCTACGGATCGCAACGAATCAGGATCGATGCCTTTGCCGACTATCTGCAGCCCAAATTCTTGTTCGAGTCCAACGGCCAGCTCCAGGAAGTCCATAGAGTCCAGGCCGAACTCTTCACCGATCGGCGCATCGTCAGCGATGTCCTTCGGATCCAAGCCGTCGATAAAGAGCCGCTCGACGATAAGGCGTTTGATTGCGCCGCGTAATTGGTCAGTCTCAGTCATTGGGGTTGAGGCGCGAAGCGCTCTTTCAGGGACACAAGCATGAACAGGGCAGCCACGCGGATGCGCGTGATCCAGCCGGGACGGTCCTGCCCCGCCAACATGCAGGCCAAGGCCCGCGCACCGGCGGGCCAAGCCTCGGGATAGAACATCAATTCTCGAAAGACGGGGCGGTAGAAGCCAAGCACCAGCCGCCGAAAAAATTTATAGCGTCGGCGTTGGGCCCGATCGTAGCGCATCAGGGTGCGGCGCCGCGCCCCTCGGCTCTGGTTCAGAGCCCGGGCCACGGTGTCCGCCGCCTCGGTCCCCCCCACCAGAGCCAACTGGACACCCGAGGAGAAAACCGGGTCGAGAAACGAGCCCGAATCTCCGAGGAGCAGCCAGTTGTCCCCATGGTAGGCGCGCGTGCCGTAAGAGAAGTCCGCCTCCCAGCGCGCAGGAGAGGTGCGCTGCAGGGTCTCGCGATGGGCATCCAACAGTGTCAATCCAGCGATCCAGCGATCCAAGCACTCACCGGGACTCTCGCGCAGCTCCTTGGGTCGTTCGCTGTTGTCGAAGACAAAACCAATGCTCATGTGATCGTCAGGCATCGGAATCAACCACACCCAGCCGCCCCCAGAACGGACAATGATCTGGATGTCGCCTTTCGCCCGCCCTTCGGGATGGGGCACACCGCGAAAGTGCGCAAAGAGCGCCGTCTTCTTTAGCTCAGGATCCGCTGTCCGCAGGCCGAGTTGCTTGGCGATCACCCCCCGGCGACCGGTCGCGTCGAGCAAGAACTTGGCCTCGATGAGCTTCTGATGACCTGCACTGTCGCGCACTCGAACTCGCGGGAAGTCGCGCTCGCAATCCACGTCGAGCACAGTGCACTCTTCCCTGACCTCGGCTCCAGCTTGCCGAGCATTTTGCAACAGCAAGTGATCGAACTCTGCCCGCACCACATGAAAGCTCCTGGGGTCATGCACGTGAGGAGCCTCTTCAAAGTCGACGCGAGAGGAGAGCTCGCCGGACTCCGTCATAAAAGTCGCGCCGTACTTGGGAACGGCACCCATGCCGCTGAGCGCCTTGTCCAGACCGAGTCGGCTCAAGATCGGATTGCTCATGGGCAGCAGGGACTCCCCCACATGAAAGCGCGGAAAACGATCGCTCTCGATCACGAGCACGCGATGGCCTTCGCTTGCCAAACAAGTCGCCGCCGATGACCCTGCAGGTCCACCCCCGAGCACAATGGCATCGTAACGATCGCCCGAGAGGGGCCCGTTCGTGGCGGGTGAAGCCGCTTGCTGCGTAGAAATTTGGGGGGTGCCCATTTCCGCTGAGTATAGCTGAGTCTGAGGTCGTATCGTCGCCCCCATGGATCCGCTCCTCAGGACCTTTCTTGATCTCGCTGCCAGCGCACCGGAATACCCGGCTGCGGTTGCTCCGGGGAAAGAGTGGACCCGGAGTCGAGTGGCTGGCTGGGTCCACAATTGGGGTTCGTACTGGCGAGACAATATCAAGCAACGGCGCCTGGGCACAGGCGCCATCGTCGCCATGAGAGTCGATCCCGGGCCGGGGTTCTTGGCCGCCTTCCTCGCCTGCCGAATGGCCGGGGCTTGCGTGCTCTTGCTCGAACCGGAAATGCTTGCAGAGGAACAGCAACGGGTGGCAGCCGCCCTCGGGGCCTGCGCGTTGTGGAACTCCTCCTGCGTGGAAGACGAGAACGCCTCTCCCGCGAACTCCATCCAGTGGCTGTCCGGTGAGCAGACTCTGCCCGAAGCCGCCTGCTTGAAAATGACCTCGGGCTCTAGCGGATCACCGGCGGGAGTGATCACCTCGCCACGCTCGCTCGTTGTCGATGGTGAAGCCCTGATTCGCAGTATGGGCCTTGAGGGCAACGACCGCATCTTCGCTGCGGTGTCTATGTCCCACGCCTACGGACTCTCAGTCATCGCCAGTCCTTTCTGGTTACTCGGCTGCACGATCGTCTATCCCGGCCAAGGCGAAAAGTTGCATGCGGCGCGAGAGTTGCAGGCCACTGTCTTCCCCTCGGTTCCAAGTTGGTATGAAGGTCAACTCGATGCCATCGCTCCCGGAGCCATGCCTTCCAGCTTGCGGCTCATGCTCTCTGCCGGTGCGCCACTTCGCCCGATTACAGCGCGCGCCTGGCAGAAACGGCACAGCCTGGGCATTCATGTGCTCTACGGGAGCAGTGAGTGCGGAGCGATCACCTTCGATCGACTAGGCGACGCCGCCTGCCGCGGATCCGTTGGGACACCCGTCGAGGGTGTCAACGTCGACCTCGACCAAGACGGACATGTGGTCGTTCACTCCAATGCGGTTGCCCTCGGCTACTTCCCGAGAGGTGCAGACCGGGATACTCGCATCACGCCCGGTTGCTTCCAAACAGAAGACATCGCTAGTTTCGATGGAGAGGAGCTGCACCTTCAAGGGCGTCGCAGCCAGTGGATCAACGTCAAGGGCAAGAAAGTGAACCCGCGCGAGATCGAGGGTGTCCTCGAAAAGCATCCTGCGATCTTGGAGGTTGCGGTGATCGGCAAGATGCTGCCGAAAGGCCGCGGTGAGGCCATTCGGGCCGTAATCGCTTGCGAGCAAGATCACTTGAGTTTTCGGGACGTGGTGAGTTGGTGCCAACCCAGGCTCTCCCGCCACAAGTACCCGCGAAGCGTTGTCTTCGTTCGCAACTTGCCACGAACGGGACGGGGCAAACTGGACCGCCAACTCATGCACTCCCTTTAGATACTGGCGATGTTGCAACGACTCTTTTTGTTGCTGTGCCCTCTGCTTCTCACTATCGGCGGTTGCCAGAGCCTTGGCCCGCCGCCGACGGGCCTGGAGTCTCAACTCACAGACAACGGGAAAGAGAACGCACAACGGCACACAGCGCGGGTTACCATTCAGTCTGACTGGTTCGGCGGTGAGTTCACGGCTTTGGCAGTTTCTAGCGGCGGCGATAGCCCTGCGGTACGGTTTCAACTGCTCCCCAACTTCGGGGGAAAGATCCTCGACGTGCTGGCCCGAGCCGACGACGTAGTCGCTCACTGGCCCCACGAAGGCAAAGTCGACCGGGAGCGAAAGGCTTTGATCGGGTTTCTCGCAGTCAGCCTGATGGAGCGAGCCGTACCCATCACCTGGGACCGAGTGCTCCGCGGCCGGACGACCGAGAGCGGCTACCACGTTCAGCTACAACCTGCGAGCCACGGCCTGGACTTGACGATTCACGCAGATCTATCCAGATCCGGCAAGCTCGAGGCCCGACACTACCAATTGGGCCTAGTGAAGTGGTCCGAAGAGTTCGAACCCGAGCATCGATTCGTTGCCCGCGAGTTCACTTGGACATTCCTTGAAGAATCCGACGAGCAACTGGAGAGCGCTCCAGCAGCCCTCTTTGTTCTGGTGCCTGAAACGGGGAACGAATGAGGATCTCCAACGCGCTCGCCACTTGGGCGCGAGGATTGCACGAACATCCTCGCCTGGGGATGCTCGGTGTATTGCTCGTGAGTCTCGGCGCGGCCTTCGGGATCACGCGCTTTGAGATTGATCCCGACGTTAGCGCCTTGCTGCCCAACGACAGCGAAGAAGTCGCTCTATTCAAGGCGACCAATCTTGGGGAGTCTTCCTCCAGGACTCTCTATCTGTTGGTAGAGGGCGACGAACTCTCAACACGCCTTGGGCCCTTTGTCGAACGCCTGCAGGCCTCGCCGTTCCTGACTCGTATCACGGCCACTCGTGCAGAGTTCGGTGGCGAATTCGCACGCCAAGCCGCGCAAGCCCCGCTCTGGTACCTCTCCGAAACGAGCCTCGACGAACTCGAATCACGACTACAAGCCCCGGGCCGCAGACTCGCTATCAAAGAGTCGAAGGACCTGCTGATCAGCGACCCTTTGATGGGTCGGGAAGTGGTCAAGAGTGACCCACTGGGGTTGCGTTGGGTGTTGAGTCAAGCTGCGGATGTTGCCTTGCCCTCCGCCTTCGAGGCCACCTCGCCTTACCTGCTACTCGCCAACGGTACGCAGGCCTTCATTCGAATTGAGGGTCGCAAGAGCTCCTACGATGTGGACTTTTCCGAGAGACTCTTGGCCGACATCGAGGCGCGCGGCGAGGGTCTTGAACTGCTCGAAGTGGGAGGCTACGCCATTGCACGGGAGGATTCACGCCGTATCCGAGGGGACCTAACCTCCTCCCTGCAATGGTCCATCCCACTGCTGCTGTTGTTCTTCTTGTTTTCAACGCGTTCGCTCGTTCTCCCCCAACTGTACTTGCTGCCGACAGCGCTGGCGGTCTTCTGGACCCTTGGCTATGGCGGGCTGATCCTCGGTCCAATGACTCCGTTGGCAGTGAGCGCGGCTGCAATCCTGTGCGGTTTGGGTGTCGACTTCAGCATTCATTACCTCGGACGCTATCGTGAAGAATCTGAGAGCCTCGAGCCCCTTGAAGCCCTTGAAGCAACCCAACGCGCCACAGGCCGTAGCCTGATCGGTTGCTGGCTCACGAGCAGCGTCGCCTTCCTCTCCCTGGCATTCGGCGCCTTCGACGGTCTGCGCAGTTTGGGAATGTTGTTGGCGCTGGGACTCACCTTGACACTGCTCTCCACCTGGACCGTGCTCCCGCTGCTCTTGCACAGAGTTCCCGTCTTCCCCAAGTCAGGAACTCCAGGACCCGTGCCGAGGCTGTTCGCGAGAATGGCGCACTCGCCTTTGGCTACCGTGATCAGCGTGCTGATCATCCTGGCCGCGGGTTCGGGCTGGCTCAACAGCGTCCGTCGGGGCGTCCCGGTGGACGCAGATCCGAGTTTATTGCGGCCGGCTGACTCTACGCTGGCGCGGGCCGTCGTGAAGCTCGAACAAGCCCTTGGATTCGCGCCCGAGGGCGTGACATTGCTGCTCGATCACGCCACATCAGCGGCGCGCTTGGTGGATGCAGGACGAGCCTTGCAAGACAGCGAAAAAGTCGCATTCACCGATGCCGACCAGCTCACGGTGCTTTCCACCGAGCGAGTCGAGCGCGTGCAAGCCTTCCGGGAAAACACCAACGAGTGGGTTCAGGGCGCCATGGAAGACTTGCAAGCTGCGGGTCTACGCCCCGAGTCATTGCGTGCT
>JBLIMI010000203.1:0-6606 GCA_047638655.1 Minisyncoccia bacterium
CAGGTGGGTGCTATGTCAGCGGTGACGATTCTTTCAGCCGTGGTTTACGGACACCACATGTTCACCACGGGCATCTCGGCCATGCTGGGTGAGAGCTTCATGCTGTTGACGATGATCATCTCCGTGCCAGCGGAGATCCTGTTCTTCAGTTGGCTCCACACCATGTGGAAGGGAAACATTCGTTTCACGGTTCCGATGCTGTGGGCCGTGGCCGTGATCTTCGTGTTCGGTCTCGGTGGCTTGACTGGGATCTACCTGGCGACCATCGGCACGGACATCTTCCTGCACGACACCTACTTTGTGGTGGGACACTTCCACTTGACCATGGCCGCTTCCTCGCTCTTTGGAGCCTTTGGGGCGATCACCTTCTGGTTCCCGAAGATGTTCGGTCGCCAGATGAGTCAGAGACTTGGCAAGTTGCACTTCTGGTTGACGGCGGTTCCCCTGGTGACCGTCTTCTGCATCATGTTCGTCATGGGCTATTCGGGCATGCCCCGACGCTACTACGATCACACTTCGACCGAGTACTTGGCTGCCCTGCAGTACATGAACAAGTGGGCTACCCACGCGGCGTTCCTACTCGGTGCTGCCCAGTTGATCTTCGTCTTCAACTTCCTCAAGAGTCGTTGGTTTTGCAAGCCTGCCAGCTCCAACCCGTGGGAAATTGGAACCCTTGACTGGACAACGGAAACGCCGGTCCCGCACTACAACTTCAAGGAGATCCCTGTCGTTCAATGCGGCCCCCACGAGTTCAGCCACCCGGCATTGGGTGAGGACCGTGACTGGATTCCGATGACGGAAAAGCTCCCGGGTTGAGGCCCGGGAACTGACGACTAGCGAAACAAAGCACAGCAACCAAGTAGAACCAAGGAATCAAGACGATGAACACGGTGGCCATGAGCCTTCCCAAGGAGGATGTCAGAACCCGGGTCAACACGACTCTGGGGATGATTTTCTTCATTGGCTCCTGGACGATGTCCTTCGGGACCCTGTTCCTCGCCTTCATGGTCTTGCGTCAGCGCGTGGGGGTCTGGCCGCCGGAGGGCATCGCTCTTCCGTCCTTCCCCATGGCCAGCGCGGCCACTGTGGTTCTGATCGCCAGCAGCTTTGCTTTGCATCGCGCGGTCAAAGCGATCGAGTCCGGCGCGACCAGTATCGGTCGCGATTGGATTCTTGGCTTGGCCCTCGGCCTCGGCTTCGCCGGGTTGCAGGCCTGGCTCTGGTTGGACCTCATGGCCGCTGGCCGCGGTCCTGCTTCGGGGCTCTACGAGTCTCTCTTTTACGGCCTGACCTGGGTGCACGCGTTGCACGTTGTCGTCGGGTTTCTCTCTCTTTTGTGGGCTTGGTCTGGTCTTGCGACCGGCCGTTACGGCGCACACCGTTCCTCCACCGTCAGCAACATCGTGATCTTCTGGCACTTTGTTGATGTGGTCTGGATCGTTCTCTACATGGCCTTCTTCATCTTCTAGTGGTGATCCGCCGATGAGCAGCACTCTTCAAGCCGCAACCGCCGACCATGGGGATTCCCATGGTCTCGAGAGCGACGACCCGAATTTTGGTAAGGCCACCGGCGGCAAAGTCGCCATGTGGATGTTCATCGCCCAGGACGGCATGTCCTTCGGGGGATTGCTGTTCGCTTATGGCGTGCTGCGTTTCTCCGCACAGGAGTGGCCCGTTCCGGCGGAGGTCCTGGGGATCAGCCTGACGGCCATCGCGACCTTCCTCCTGATTTGCTCCTCCTTGAGCATGGTCTTCGCCGTCTTGGCGGCTCAGGAGAAGAATCAGCAGGGTCTGGTGCGTTGGCTCGGGGTGACGATCATCGGCGGGGCCGCGTTCCTCGGCATCCAGGTTTACGAGTACTACCACCTGGTGCACTCGGGGATCGGGTTCACGACTTCGACCCACAATGGGGAGGCCATCAACAACCTGTTCGGCACGACTTTCTATGCCGTGACCGGATTCCACGGGTTGCACGTGTTGAGTGGAGTGATCTACCTCTGTTGCATCTACCGCGGCGCCAAGGCCGGGAAGTACACCCAGGGAGGAACGAGCTACAGCCCGGTGGAACTCGTCGGACTCTTCTGGCACTTCGTTGACCTGGTCTGGATCCTCGTTTTCACATTCATCTACTTGCTGTAAGGCTCCGAAACACACTGCAGCCAGGTTCCGCATCTGATGGATCGCTCAGCTAGCTCAACTACGATGGAAACAAACACGACACCCTCCGACGCTTTTGTGGACGGCGCACATCCCGGCCTCACCGAGAGCCATCGGGGAACGTACATCACAATTTTCCTAACCCTCGGGTTCCTCACTTTCTTGGAGCTGTTCGTCCCGGCCGTCTACGGAGCTGAGTGGAGCGGCACATTGAAGATGATGCTGCTGGTCATTTTGGCCGTGGTCAAGGCCGCCTTGGTGGCGCTCTTCTTCATGCACCTGAAGCACGAGGCTAAGTGGGTTCGCTGGATTGGGTACATGCCGATCTACATGGCATTCGCCGTGATCATCATCATGCTGGAGACGGTCTACAGATGAGCGCGCGCCTGGCACTCATGATGGGGGCGGTGGCCGCCCTCGCGTCCAGCGCCTCGGCTTGCCCGACCTGCTCGGTGGGGCAGGGCCTCGAGACATTGATCTATGTGCTTGGGTTCCTCGGCATTCCCTACTTGGTCGTGACCGGTGTCCTTTTCTGGATGCGCAAGGTCACAAGTCAGGAGCACGGACTGTAGTCCGGCTCAGCGCGTGCTCGACCTGCGCGCGCCCCATGATGGATCCTTCAACGCCGGACACTTCCAAGCCGTCCGGCGTCTCTGACTCTGGAGGTCGGGCACCCGCCTGGTCCCTCCTCATGAGCAAGCCATGGTTTTGGATGCTCCTGATTGGGACGGTTTGGACTCTGCCGATGATCAAGAGTCTCGGTGCGAGCTTTCCCGAGCCACCGCCCGGGTTTGATCGGGCGCCGGAAGCGTTCGAATTGATCGACGCGGAGGGGCGTCAAGTGAGCTCACAGGACCTCGCTGGATTTTTGCTCGTGGTGCAATCCCTCGACCTTGGGGATCCCGTGCAGGCTGAGAAGGACATTCTCGCTTTTCGTGTGATCAAGAGGCAGTTGCGGAGCATGGCGCCGATTCTGATCCACATCGTCATGACCAAGGGCGCGGATCAGAAACAGCTCATCGCTTTCTTGGACGAGTGGACGGCACGCAAGCCCGGGAACTTGTTCCTGCTCGATCACGGGGGGACCGAATTTGCCCGCTTGGTTGAGAACGGACACTTGGACGGAACGAGGACTCTGCTGCTCGATCGCCATGGGCGCCTGCGTGGCGCCTTCAAGGAGAGCGAGGAGGCTGCCGCGCGTCTGGCGCGACTGATGACTCTGCTGGGCAACTGGGAGGGCTGTGATCCGCCCCTGGGCGAGCCCGCCTATCACTAGCCCCCACGGCTCACTGACTCGCGGAGTCGCCCGAGTTCTTGCGGATTGGTCGACGCACTAACTCTCCACCGCAATTCGGGCACTGGCCCTGCATGGCTTGCGTGCATGAGGGGCAGAAGCTGCATTCAATACTGCAAATGAACGCTGGGGCCGTGTGGGGTAGCGTCGCCTGGCAACGTTCGCATTCGGGCTTCATGGCAAGCATGAAGTCAGCCTACGAATCTGCCCCTGGGAAGTGCGGCAAAAAAAAGCGCTGATCTGCTCTGGCCGGTCATCGCCGGCGTTGTCTACCCTGACTCCGAACCACCCATGACGATCCTTCAATTCGATACGCCCACCGCTCGTTTGCGCGCCGTCGCTTTCCTCGAGGGGCTTTCCTACCTCGCCCTGCTCCTCATCGCGATGCCCATGAAGTACCTGGCGGATCTCCCGTTGGCCGTGCGCATCACGGGCTCCGTCCACGGCGTGCTCTTTGTGGCGCTGGGGTTGCTCGTGTTGCAGGGCGTGTTCGCGCGGGGCAAAGGATTCCTGTGGGCAGTACGCGTTGGAATCGCGTCGTTGATCCCTTTCGGGACCTTCTTTCTCGATCGAGGTCTGGCTGCGGACGACGCCGACTTCCGAGGCTAGGGAGAGTCCTCGGCGGGCAGCCAGGTCTCGTGCAAGTGCAACCAGACCACTCCATTTGGCGCGCTTGGTTGGCCCCGGAACAGCGCGCTGCTCAATCGGCCCTTGTCGCCGCTTGCCCGCGTCTGCCACTCCTCGTAGGTCACCAGGAATAAGTCCGGGCCGAGTGCCCGCGCATCGATCTTCTCGACCCAGATTTTGGACTGCAAGTCGAGTCCATAGGCGGCTTGCAAGCGCTCGAGCAATGCAGCCCGGCCGCATGGAACACCGCCGGGCACGATCATCTGGAAGCCCTCTTCCAGGACATCCGCAAAGCGTGCAAAGCTCTCGGAGGTGTTGGGCAAATCCCCGCGGAACCATTCTTGGAAGAACTGGTGAAGTTCCCTGACCTCGGTCTCGCATTGATGAGTCATGATTTTCCGTGCTGGGTGCCTTGGCGCCACACGCACGTTATTCTCTTCCCATGGATGAGCGCAAGCATAGCCCCTTCCGTGTGGGTGTGATCGGTCTGGGGTTGATGGGTCGACGGATGCTGGGGAGTCTGACTCCGCATTCGCAGTTCCAGGTGGCCGCCGGCTTCGATTTGGACGGTGCGGCCATGCAGGCCTGCGCCGAGCAGTTTGGGTTTGAGCCCGCTTGCGATGCGCAAGCGCTACTCGCCCGTTCGGATCTGGACTTGATCTACGTGGCGACGCCTCCTGCCAGCCATGTGGAACTAGCGAGGCGGGTCATCGAAAGTGGACGGCCCTTGTTCCTGGAGAAGCCGCTGTCGGTGGACCTCAGAGGTGCGCAGGAATTGGTCGAGCTTGTCGAGGCTTCCCGTCTACCGGCGGCGTTGAATTTCCCGCTGGCCACCTTGCCCGGCCTGCGGCGTATCGAACGTGAGCTTGCCGATGGCACAGCAGGCCGACCCTTGCGGCTGGAAGTCACCTTGCACTTTTCCCAGTGGCCGCGCACCTGGCATGTGGCGGGGGAGTGGCTCGCGGGAGACAGTGAAGGCGGGTTCTTGCGGGAAGTGTTCTCGCACTTCGCTTACTTCACTCAACGCCTGTTGGGACCGCAACGTGTCTTGCACGCCAATGTGACCCGAGCCCCAGGCCAGGGTGAAACGCGGGTGCTGGCAGACCTGTTGGCTGGCGATGTGCCCGTGTCTCTTGTGGGTGGCGCTGGAGGTGCAGCCCCGGACTTCAATGGTTGGACTCTCTTTTGTGAGACGCGTTCTTACCGGCTTCAAGACTGGGCAGAACTCTCGTTCAGCGATGGTGCTGCCTGGCAGCCACTGGAAGGAGATTCGAACGAATCGCGCGGGGCCGAGACGCAACTCGATGAGCTAGCCGCACTCTTGCGCGGGGAGCCCTCCAGTTTGCCGGACTTGCGCGCCGGTCTCGATGTGATGCGCGTGGTGGAAGGGTTGCTGGCTCAGGCCTGAGTGGAATCGGAAAGAGCGCCGCCTGTCTCTCGACGTGGGGACGCTCTCTCCTGAGAGTCCTGGGGTGTAGCCGTGTCTTCTTAGCGGAAGAAGCCTGCCCGCAAGAAGACCGTCTACAAGAAGAAGACCGTCAGCCCGTCTGAAAGGTTGAAGCCCGCGGGCCCGCCGGGGACATCGCGGAACCAGTACTGGAAGTTGCTCGTGGAGAACGAAGTGATGACTCCCGCTGCCGGGGGAGCGCTCAGGTCAAGGGTGACCTCCACGATGCCATTGGGGCCTCCGAAGGACGGGGGCTGGATGCGTTGGATCGAGCCGCCGACGCAACGCAGGCCGTCGCCGAAGGGCAATTGGATTTGGTTCGGTCCGAAGAAGAACAAGCCGGGTGTGCCGACCGGAACGTTCGTGGCGACCAGGTGGAATTGATTATCGGCGATCAGTGCAGAACCGAAGGCACTGATCGTGGCTGCTTGGCCGGTGCTGTTCGTAAGGCTCGAGCAGAAGCTCGTCCCGACCGGCATCTCGACGACGATCTTCAATACCAGGGTGCTCGGCTCTTCAGTCTGGTTGAACCACCAGGTGAAGACGGGGCCGAGCAGGGGTGGCGTGAAACCAATGGCCCCGCCGAATGTACCCATGGTCGGGAAGATGTTTGTACCGACTTCCGCGCTGCTATAAATGATGCCGCCCAGTAGCGTCGAAGGGTCGGTGCTGTTGTAGTCCGTGGCGAAGTTCGGTCCCGCTTGCAGTCCCATGAAGGCCAGGTCGCCAGGGCTGGAGATGTAGTTCTCCAGGATCACCTGGGTGATGCGCATTCCGCCCGGGAGACTGGTGGCGATGTAGTCCACATCGCGACCTAAAGCATCGCCCTGCTGGGAGGCTGTGATGATGTTCATGCCAGGCGTCAGGGTGAGCGCTGTGGGCATGAGGTGGTCGTCAGACAGATCTCCGCTTGTGCCTTCGTCGTAGTCGGTGGCGAAGGAGGGCAAGGCGAGAGCGACAATTGACGCAGCGAGAAACAGGGGCTGCTTCATGGGGATACAAGAGGTCAGAATTTCAGGGAAGCGGGGACAAGAGGTTGAATCCGGCTCTGAACCCATTGAATGATAATTCACCTGAATGT
>JBLIMI010000204.1:0-6600 GCA_047638655.1 Minisyncoccia bacterium
AGTCACTTCACCGCCCTGCGCAACGCGATTAGCGAATGGAACTCCATTGGCGGCAGCACCATCCAGTTGGTGGAGGACACCTCGCCTAGCTCCCAGGCGCGCACGGATTGGGCCAGCAACTCCTTGCACATGTTGCTCTTCGACGAGGCCAACTCGTCTGGTTACTTCCCGTCCGGTTCCGGCACCGTCGCCATCACGCCTGTCTGGTTCTATTCAAGTGGGCGCATCGCCGATGCTGATGTGCTCTTCAATGGGCAGAATTTCTCGTTCACAACCAGCGGACAGAGCGGCCGTTACGATATCCAGGACGTGGCCGTTCACGAGTTGGGGCACCTTCTCGGGCTCGACCACAGCGGATGGGCGGGTGCCAGCATGTATCCCTACGTGGACACGACGGTCAGCCTTCATCGTTCGTTGAGCAGCGACGAGAAGCTGGGCATGCGCACGATCTATCCCGGTGGAAGCCTTGGTGCCATCACAGGAAGCATTCAACGGGCCTCGGACAACTCCGTGGTGCGTGGCGCGCATGTGGTCGTGCGGGACAGCAGTGGTCGCCCGGTTGCGGCCAGTTTGACCAATGCCAGCGGCGTTTTCAGCGTTGGGGGCCTGGCCGCTGACACCTACACCCTCTACGCCACACCCCTCGACAAGCCCGTGGCCAGTTTCAACCTCGGTTCTGGCTGGGCCATCGACACCGACTTTGAGTCGACCCAGTTCGGCAACGTGACCATCGCCGCCGACGAGACCCAGTCCACCGGAATTACACAGGTCGCGGCTGATGTCTTCGTTGCGCTTGGTCGTAACTCGGATCCGTACCCGTTCCGTTGCGCGCAGGGAGTCACCACCAACATCGTGATTCGTGGATCTGGCCTCAACAACGGGTCGACCCTCACGGCCAGCGATCCCTCCATCACTGTGACGCCGATCTCCTGGTTTGGTAGCCAGGTGAGCGCTAGCGTTAGCGTGCCCAGCGGTAGCCCGGCCGGTCACGTGGACATCACCATTGTCGATCAAGTTGGCGATCGAAGTATCTTGACCGCACCGATTGAGATCACTCCCCGGGATCCAAGCGTGACCTTTGTCTCACCCAACCAGGGCAGTGACTTGGGTGGCAGCAACGTGACGATCACCGGATCGGCCTTCAAGGCCGGAGCACGGGTAGTCGTCGGTGGCGAAATCTATGTGGATGGTGATGTGGGGGGGTGCAGCGTGCTGAACTCCACGACGATCACACTCACCACACGCCCCAGCGAACCTGGCACCTCCGATGTGGTCGTGATCGATAGTTCAGGTGTCGAAGGTCGCAAGCCGGGTGGATTCCAGTTCCTCGCCATTCCAGTCGTTAACACGATCTATCCCCCGACGGGGGATTCCGCCGGTGGCACACAGATTGTCCTAACGGGCGCCAACTTCGACTCGATGACGGTCGTGCGCATCAGCGGCGTCACCCAGAGTTCAGTCTTCGCGTCCACCAGCCAAAAGCTGGTCGTGATCTGCGACGCTGGTGCGGTCGGGGGACCTCATCTCGTGGAAGTTGAAAATTCAGGCGCCACCATCGCCACGACCCAATTCAGTTACAGCGCTCTGGCGGACCCGGTTGTGGCTTCCATCACGCCGGCTTCTGGAACGGTGGCGGGTGGGGATGTCTTGACCGTGACGGGCACGGACTTTGGGACCAATTTGCGTGTCCTCTTTGGGGCCGATCCGGACACGGGCCTCGGTGGAAGCGCCTCGCCCGAGGTGGTTCGCGTGGACAGCACCACCTTGATGGTCACCACGCCGGCGGGCAACGTGGGCGCCTCCGCTGTCATCGTAGAGGACAATGCCACCTTGCAAGCCTCCGTCACGACCTCCGGATTTACTTTCCTGGGTTCGAGCGCCGGTGGGGGAGGTGGCTGCCACATCGTTCCGGTGCAAGGGCCACCGGATCCCGGTCAAGTCCTGCGCAGCGTACTCTGGTTCGCCCTGGTGGCGTTCGGTATCAGCTTCACCAGGCGCCGCCCCAAGCGTTCCCTGCCCCAGCGCACCTGCGCCTGAGTTCCCAGGGGATACCCCTGCTGGTGAGCAGGCTGTACCCTAGTCGCATGGGTACGATTGTCTTCGATATCGAGGTCGCCGGATTCCTCTGGGAAGAGGTGGATGAGAGCACGCGCGGTTACTTGCTCAAGCGCGAGCGCAATCCCGAACGGCGTCAGGCTATTCCAGAGCGCACGGCGCTCTACCCCGGCTTGGGCAAGGTGATCGCCATCGGTATGTGGCTCGTCGAAGAGGACCGTGGTTTGATTCTGCTCGAAGGGGAGCAAGCGGACATGCACCCCTGGGAAAAGGTGCAAGGCTCCCAGATCTGTCGCGGAACGGAAACCGAGTTGCTCGACATGTTCTGGTCCAAGGTCGCAGGTCCCGGAAACGGCGCGAAGCCACCTGAACTCGTGACCTACAACGGCCGCGGCTACGACGGCCCCGTCCTGATGGTGCGCTCCGCCCAACTGGGCGTGATTCCTACGCGCACCCTCGTTCCCAATCGGTACGCCACCGACGATCACTGCGACCTGATGGACGTCCTGACGTTCTTCGGTGCCTCCCGCGATCGCTACTCCCTCGACTACTGGTGCCACCGTTTCGATATCGAGAGCCCCAAGGGTTCCATCGATGGCAGTCAGGTCGCAGGTGCCTATCGTGATGGCCGCATCGAGGACATCGGCGAGTACTGTCTGCGTGATGTGCGGGCCACGGCGGAGCTCTATCGAAAGGTGCGGCCGGCCCTTCTGCCTCCGTTCCGGGAGTAGGGATTCGAGCTTGACCGCACGCCAATGCGGTGCGGATCCGCCCGGGCGGGCCATCGCGGGCACACTCAAGGGGAACCAGCCGCCCCTGAAGGCCCCTGAAGGGTTATTCTTTCAGTGGGACCCCCTCGGACCGTCTCTCAGCGGCCTTGGCAGGCGAATTGCTACTCTCGCCTGCCCTCCCTCCCAACAAATGCCTTCATGATTGCTCCTGCCACCTCGTTTCGCGTTCTCGTTGCCATGTCCCTTCTTCTGGCCGTGTCCTGCGGTGGAGGCGGTGCCAGCTCGGAGGATGGGGGGGTTACGCCGCCGGCTGACACCACGCCGCCCTTCACGCAACCGAATCCGGGACCGGGAACCTACAGCGCAATCGTTACGGTCACTCTGGCCTCCAACGAGCCGGCGACCATCTACTACACCACGGATGGCAACCCTCCCACCGTGGGGGGAGCGACCACAGGCTCCGGTCTGAGCCCCTTGCCGGGAATCGTGATCTTGAACGATCTGACTCTCGCCTACTTCGCCATCGACGCCGCGGGCAATGTGGAAGCGACCAAGTTCGCGGACTACCAGTACAACTCCGACCCGCCGATTGTCCTGTTGACCAATCCCCCCACTGGACTCTACGGATTCCTGGAGAGCGTCCCCGTGGGGTTCTTCAGCGACCAGGACGGTTCCTATCTCCTGGAGCTTGGCGGCACGGGGGAGCCCGGGACAGGGGCCAGTCTCACCAGCGGCCAGGTGCAGGCGGACGTCTTCGTGAACGCCGCCATCCCGGGCTGGCGCTTGCCCATTGGCCAGCAAAGCCCCGGCAATGAAGTCCACTTGCACGTGGCCAACGACGCCGGAGCATTGACCTCGATTCAGCTCAATGTCAGAACCAAGAGCGCCGAGACCATCGACACCGGAGGCAACACGGAAGACATCGAACTGACGGCGGATGGTCGCTTTGGCTTCTTGCTTCAAACGGACACTGATGAGGTTTGGAAGATCGACACCGATCCCGCGAGCGGTACCTACCACACGGTGCTGGCCACGATTCCGGTAGGAGGAGGTGCGACTCACATGGATCTGATGTCCGACAGTTCCCGTCTGTACGTGACCATCGGCGGTGGTTTTGCGGAAGTGGACGTGGCCACGGGGGCGGTCGTTCCGATCGCCATGCCTGGTGGCCGCACGCCGAGTGGCTTGGCCATCGTTGACGACGCGGGCCACGGCCTGTGTGTCGCCGATGACGGCGGCTTCTGGACCCTGGGCGTGAATCCCTTGGCGGGGGACTATCGCATGCCTACGGCGCTTACCATCGGCGACAACCGCATGGACAGTGGCGAGGTTTTCCTGGGCCCGGAACAAAAGAAAGCCATTGTCGTTTGGAGTGGGCCGAGCGACTACGGCGTCAAGCACCTGTTCACCGGCAATTACTTTCTGCCGCCCACCAACATGATTGAAGACGTGCTGCCGCTGTCGATCGGGGACGCGGCATTTCGTTCCGATGGATTGCTGGGCTGGGCGGGGCGTGGGGATGGGCGACTGAATCTCCTGGTCCTGAGCGTGAACCCGCCTCTTGCGGGCAACGCCAGCAATGCGGTGGATGCTCACGGCGTCACCATCGCTCCGGATGACTCCGTTCTGCTGCTTTCAGGCGGACCGTTGGTTGGCATTCAAATCGTGGATCCCCTCTCCATGACCCAGCGCAAGTTTGTTGCCGCTGGAGGAGTGGGCGGCGGTCCCACCAGCCGTCAAGTGCGCTTCAGTCCAGATGGAGAGCGCGCTTACCTGGTGCGTGACAATGGGTTGTCCACGGCTCAGGTTTGGATCTTGGGACTCTAGCTAGAGGCTCCAGCACTCCCAATTATCTGAAGCCCCGGTGGGGGTGCCCAGCGTGCTGCGAAGTGCCTGTAATGTCTCTTGCAGCGCTGGGGAGGACTGCTTGGGAAGGAGCATGAAGCGCGGGGAGTCTTGCAAGCCAAGACGGTCCGACAGAATCTGGATGCTCGGGTCATGCGAGTCGCTGACTGGGTAAAGCGAACGCCAACTATACCAGGTGCTGGCTGGCGTCAGCCCGAGGACGCTCGGATGCAGACCGTAGGCACCCACGGGCAAGAGTTGCTGGAGCTCGAGGCCGATGCTAGCCGGCAGCGGAACCTGGGGACCACGCACTTTCTTGCGCCAGCCTTCGAAGCGGGCCAGACCGAGCAGCATCACCGTGCCGGCCACGAGCACCAAGGGAGCGATTCCCCCTCGCAGGCGCTGCAGGGGTAGGCTGATGCCATGCAAGCAACGGGCGGCGCAAAGCACGACCCCGGGCACCAAGTAGAGTTGAAACGACCACTGTTCTTCAGCCGTGTGTTTGTAGAACGCGAATAGGTACAGCAACCCGCCAGCGAGCATGGGCAAGGCCAAGTCGACGTCTGGCGTTGGATTCTGTGGCCATTCAAACTGCCGCAGGCGTTCGTTGCGGCGTTTGGACACGGCGCGCACAAAGCACAAGACAGCGCCGCAACCGGCGGCCAAGAGCAGCACCGGCCCCTGAGCGGCGAGGGCGTGCTGGACTTGCAAAGACAACCAGTGGGGGACAGTGACTTCGCCTGAGAAGAGTGGACCCAGCAACTCCTCGGCCCGTTGCCAAATGCTCGCCGGCGCCTGGCCCACCTGGGCCAATGCTTTGCGGGCGGAGTGATCATGGACCAGCAGCGGCGTCAGGCAGGCGAGGCCGCCCACCACTCCCAGGGCCATTGCCTCTGGCCAACGTCTGTTCCACAAGAGCCCAAGCACCAAGAAGGGCAAGAAGAACGCCGGCGCGAAAGTGAAGCTACAGGCACACAGGAAAGCGAAACCGGCCAGCAGCAACCAGCGCCGTTTGCGCTCCCGGGCGTACATGCCGCTGGCTCCCACAGCCAACAGCGCGCAGGGCAAGGAGGGTGTCTCGTAGTTGACGAGAGTTCCGTAGAGCGCGCTGACTGGCAGGGCCGCCACCAACGCCAAGGACAACAGCGCCACTTGCTTTCCAAAAGCGACGCGGGCCACCCACCACAGTGCGAGCAGGCCCGCCATGTGCAAGAGCAGGAACGGGATGCGTATGGGCGCCTCCATTTTTGCTGGCGACTGGCCCTCGCGCCAAGTCTCCGACCAACCTGGAGGCCCCATGACTTTCATGCCGGCCCAGGCAAGCAGCGGTGTCAGAGGAGAGTGATTGGCGTACAGAAACCAGTCTTGGGAACTGGCCGGCAGATCGATGTTGAGCACCGGATAGCCGCCGCTGGCGTTCACGCCCAGCCGTTCGTAGTTGACAGCAGCGATAGCAAAGAAAGCTCCCTGATAGCCTTCAAACCCTCGATCAAAGCCGCGATCGATGTCACGTACACGGGGGACGAAGGCCAGGATCAGGAGAGCGATCAGTGCCAGACGCTCCAATCGCGGTGCGGGGTCCGCCATCAAGTGCGCATCATCAAGGGAGCCAACTTGTTGGGATCATCTGTGTCGGCGTAGCTCTCGCGGCCACGCTCCACGTAGGCCCGCGGCCCGTCCTGCGGTAGGGGCAATCCGCTGCGCGCGAACAGTTCCGCGTCACGTGCCGGATCCACCACGCGCACGATACGGCTAGCGATGTAGGGTCGCAGGGCCGCTTGCCGCAAAGCGCTGGTGCGATCTGAATTGCGCGGACCAACGATCGTGACCACCACCGGCAAGTGGAATAAAAGGTCCACGGCCCGCGCGTAGCCGGCCACGTAATGTCCGTAGCGTTTGTAGTCACCAGTGAATGCCGTGAGCGCCTCCCGGGCACAGTCCTCGTAGTCCCGTTCCCCGGTCAAGAGTG
>JBLIMI010000205.1:0-6587 GCA_047638655.1 Minisyncoccia bacterium
CATGGACGTCCAAGGAGCGCTCCAACCACAGCAGGAGCGCCAAGCAAGGGAGCATGCCGACGCTCGCGCGCCCACAGACGTAGCGGATCCAGTGCAGCGGGCTCAGCTTCAGTTCCTTGCATGTGAGGAGAAGTAGGTAGACGGCGAACAGCACCTGGGGAATCGCTGTCCCAAAGGCAACACCGACGATTCCGTAGCCCGCCTTCACGAACATCACCGACAACACTAGGTTGGCAAAAGCGAGGGCCAAGTAAACCGCAGCGGGTCGGCCGGGGCTACTCGTTCCCAGCAGGATCGGCAACGCCACCGCACGCAACGGCAGGGCCAACAAGAAGGAGGGCGCGAGCACGCGGGTCACCGGTCCGGCACTCAACTCGTAATTCTGCAGAGGGTCAGCGATCCAAGCGTCGAGGAAGCGCGGCCCAAGGATCGTGAGGTACAAGCAAACCGGCATGATGATCGAGAGTGACACTTTCGACCACTTCAAGAACACCGGTCCCAACACCTGCAAACCCTCGTCTTGCTTGAGTTGTGTGGAAGTCGGCATGACCACCGCGCCGATGCCGTACATGATGGAGGCTAGAGGCAGGAAGAACTTGTTGCCCACATCGAAGTCGGCCACCGCGTCCGGATCGATCAGGTTTCCGATGACCAGGGCGTCGATGTTGTAGGCGACCATCGTGCCGACGTTCAGAACGGCGGCGATCAGGCCAAAGCCCAGCAGTCCACGCACCAGGGATCTATCGAAGCTGGCCAAGCCCATCTTCAGCCCTTCGAAACTTTGCTGAATGAAGAAGCGCAGGGCCAGGAAGACGCCCACGGCTTCGATCACGAAAATCCATGCCAGCCCGCTCAGAGTCGGAGTGGTCTTGAGCAAGGCGATGACCGCGAACAAGCGGAACAGGAGCCCCGCGTTGAGGATCATGTTGCTGGTGGTGAACGCGTGCTTGGAGTGAAAGACCGCCAAGGGAAAGCGCAACGACAAGCTGGCTGCGACTCGAATGGCCGTGATCACGTAGGCGATTTTGGCCGAGTGCAAAACCTCCGGGGGAACCTCCAACCACTTGGGGTTTTCGAGCAGGCCGGCTTCAAAGGGGAAGAAGAGCACTCCACCCAGCACCAAACCCAACAACCCAACTCCCAGGGTGATGCCGAACCCTGTGCTGATCATGCGGTTGGTGCGGTCGAGATCGCCCGCTACGACCGCTTCTGATATGTGGCGCACAGAGGCCATCGGAACGCCCATGGCCAATAGTTCGATGAATCCTGTGGCCGCCACGATGGTGACCCAAATCCCCACCACCGGTTTCCCGAGGCCAGCCTCGTCGAGCATCATCGGGGCGAGCACCAACATCACCACAATCGAGAGGATGTGGTGGGACCAGTTGGAGACGATGTGCTTGAACACGGGGAGTTTTCTGGGAGCGGCTAGTGGGGCGGGGGCACGCGAGCCTACCTCCGGGGCAGGCGAAAACGAGAGACCCCAACGATTTCGACCGGACCTCGGGCGGGGGCCGAGCTACACTTCTCGGCCGATAGGTCGATCCCCCATGAGCAACTCCAACTCCCAGGCTCAAATTGAGCTGCACCGGGCCCTCGCCCCGCGCTACGCCTACCGCTACTCCTTCGAGTTCTCGCGGTTGTTCCAGCAGGACTGGCATGCGGAGATGATTTCCCACGTGCCGGCGGGTTCCTCGAAGATCCTGGATCTAGGCTGTGGAACCGGCTTTTTCTTGGCTGAGTTGGAGCAGCAGCACCCTGGCTCCGTGGGTCTCGACATCAGTCACGAGATGCTGAAGGTCTCTGACCAGTACGTTCCCGGAGCGCGCTTGGTCACGGCGGATGCCGAGAAGCTGCCTTTCCGGCCCGGGGTCTTCGACGTGGTTTTCTGCAAGGGGAGTTTGCATCACACGCGAGATCACGTGGCCTTTCTGACCCATTGCCGCAACGCATTGCACGCGGACGGCTTGCTGATCATGAGCGAGCCTTGCAACGACAACCCCTTCATTCGTGTGGCGCGCAAAATCCTCTACATTAAGAGTCCCCACTTCGACGTTGGCGACCAGGGGTTCACGCGCAAGGGCATCATCGGGTTGTGCGAGCAGGCGGGCTTCGATGTGCAGCTCGTCAAGCGCTACGGGGTCTTTGCGTACGTTTTCGCCGGCTTCCCTGACCACCTCGGGATCCTGCGCTTCATACCGGGAAACGCGCTGCTGACGCGTTTCTTCATCCACATGGACCGCTGGATTTGCAAGATCCCTGGCCTGGCGATGCTGGGCTTCCACGTGGTGATCGTCGGGCGTCCGCGGACCTGATTTGGCTTACAGATAGGTGATTTGAGCTCGATCGGCTAGGCTACGGCCATGCGTCACCATCACGTCATTCTGGCCCTGGCTAGCACCTCACTGACCCTCTTTGCAGGCGCCTGCAACGAGACCAACTTGGTCGGCGCTCAATTCGTCAGCAACCCGGTGACGGACGTGGAAGGGGACACTCAGTACACCTACACTCCAATCGTGGCAGGCTCCTTCCCGCCCGACACGATTTTCACGCTGTTGGCGGGACCGGCTGGCATGGTCGCGGCGGCGGATGGCGAAGTGACCTGGAATCCCACTTTCGCCGATCTCGGAGTGCACGCCGTCGAGCTTCAGGTGACGGATGGCGAAGTCCTCGCCGTGCAAGCCTGGGACGTCAGCGTGCACCAGAATTTGCTCTTTGGGGTTTCCTACTCCCCGCTTGGGCACACGGGCAGCACCGTCACCCAGGACGAGGACGATTTCGCCACCGAACACGCCACTTTTGGCCGTCTAGTAGGCTATTCGGGGTCCTGGCGCGATTCCCTCTCGAGCGCGGGCACGATCCCGATCTTTGCCAGCGATGCCATGGATGAGGCCGTCTCGCGTGGTTTCGAGACGGTTATCGGATTCCAGTGGGCCGACGATAGCGGCAACCCAGACCTGCTCAGCGACGGGGACGGCGCGGACAACTCCTGGTCAAACCAGGAGACCCGGGACGAGTTCCTGATGACGGTGGAGGGCTTCGCATTGATGTATCAGCCGCGCTACCTGTTCCTCGGTGACGAAGTCAACACGTGGGCCCTGACGCACCCGGGCGATTGGGCAGATTGGCTGACGGAATTGGAGGACTGCGCGAACGCGATTGTGGCTGTCAGCCCTCTTACTTGCGTTTTCACGACGTTTCAGCTCGAACATATGAAGGGGCTCGGCTCCGGAACCCAGGGCTGGATGGATGCGCCCCAGTGGAACCTCGTGGACGATTTGGAGGCCGGTGGGTTTCTACACGGGGTCGGCTTCACGAGCTACCCGCACTTCGAGTACGCCGCTCCCGGTGCCATGCCCATGGGCTACTACACCGAGATCGCCGCCCATTGGACCGGCCAGAGCTACTTCACCGAGATCGGGTGGGCTGGAGCGGCCAACGCCCCCTACCCGGGCAGCCCAACGGATCAGGACGCCTTCGTGGGGCAATTCATCTCCCAGACCGAGGGAATGCCCGTGGAGATGGCCCTGTGGCTCTATTTGCATGATTTTGATGGCCAGGGGGCAACCCCGGCCTTCACGGACATGGGACTGCGCAGCAATGATGGGATGGTGATTCGCCCGGCGGAAGCCACGTGGAGCGCAGCGGTGCTGCTCCGGGAACGCCCCTGAGGGCCCCCCGGCGGGAGGGTGGGACCCGCGCGCCGCATAATTACCCCATCTTTTGCATGAACGGGGGGGTCGGACCCGGCCCAAACCAGCGGTCTCGGTGTAGACTTTTTTGCATCGCTGTGTGGCGCGGTCAACGGTAGGAGACCAGGCCCGGCGATATTCGAAACCCCGAGAGCTCCGAGAAGAGATACATATGACGACCATCAAACCCCTGCTTCTGGCCGCCGCGACCCTCGCGACAGCTTCATTTGCAACAGCCCAAGGTGACATGATTGTGCACCGCATGGGCTTCTCCGGATCCAACGGGAACTCCATGAGTTCTTATGGAGTGGCAAGCGGCATTGCTGCGTACTCCGTTGCTTCCCAGTCTTGCAACATTGGCGATCAGAACCTGATCTGGACGAGTGGCGACGGCACCACCCACCCGGTGATTTCCCAAAACGTCTTCCGTCACCAGGGACGTCGTTTCGAGCATGTCGGCCAATCTTGGCTGAAGCACGGCTTCTGCGCCCTGTGCGAGTCCGGCTGTGGCTCCGGCGTCGGTAGCGGTTGCGCCAACGTCTTGCGCGTCGGCTGCGCGGACACCTATGGATCTTCCCTCAACGACGGCAAGAACGGTGGCCCTAAGTACACCGTGGACCCCGTGAGCGGTAACCACCAGCACCCGGACCCGTCTCCTGTCGGCAACGAAACCACTAGGGGTCGCCTGCAGATCAGCGTCCCTGACGTGGATCCCGCTCAGAACGCTGGCGCCCAGTACTACGTCGAAGGTGCCTACATGCACTACGAAGACCACCAGCTCGGCAACGGTGGCAACAACGCGACTTGGCGCAAGATCAAGTTCGCGAACAACGCCTCCTTCACCATGACTGGTGATGGGGTCAACCACCCCCAAGAGACGATCGTCTACGCATGGAAGGACGCCGATAACGCGGTGGTCATCCAAGACGTCAACGTCATGAACGAAGGTGGCGCCAACATCCACGGCTACATGCAGGTGGCCTCGCGCGTCTGGGACAACGGAGACGGTACTTGGGAATACGAGTACCTGATCTACAACCAGAGCTCGACCCAGGGTGTTCAATCCTTCTCGATTCCTTACGCCGGCGGTGCCACCATCTCCAACGTTTGGTTCAACGACGTGGACTACCACAGTGGTGAGCCCCAAGACGGCACCGACTGGAACATGGCCGAAGGCGCTTCAGACCTCACCTGGACCTGCCCCGAGACCTTCGCCCAGAACCCCAATGGCAACGCAATCAACTGGGGCACTGGCTACACTTTCGGCTTCGTCGCCAACGCTGGTCCCGCTGCTGGAACCGGTTCGGTCGACATGTTCGAGCCCGGTGTCGGTAACACGCTGACCTTCCCCCTCGAAGGCCCTGGAGGCGGTGGTACACCCCCCGTCGGCACGGCTTACTGCTTTGGTGACGGCAGCAGCGCTGCTTGTCCCTGCTTCGGCTACGGTGGCACCGGCGAAGGCTGCATGAACACCAGTGGCAATGGCGCGACCCTGAGCGCTGATGGCATGGCATTGTTCTCCAACGACACTCTCTCCCTCAGCATCGTGGGTGTCCCCGGAAGCAAGCCCGGCTTGATCCTTCGCGGTGACAACCAGATCGCCTCGCCCGCAGGCGACGGCATCCTCTGCACCGCAGGCGGTAGCCAGCGTTCGCACGTTCAGATGACTGCTGGTGGAGCGACGACCTTCACTGACTTCAACGGCTCGGGCTTCGGCTCGGTGGCCAACGTTGGTAGCGCCACGAACTTCCAGTTCTGGTACCGCGATCCGGCAGCCACTTGCTCTGGTGCAGGCTTCAACTTCACCAACGGCATGAGCGTCGATTACCTGCCGTAAGACAGGTAGCCATCGTTCACCCTCCGCGAGGTTGGGTGGATGAACAATCAAGAGGGCGGCGTCGCGCAAGCGATGCCGCCCTTGTTCGTTGATGGGCTCTTGCGGACTCCCATCAATGTCCCGGCCAAACCCGACGTCGGATGGCCGTCAGCGTGGAGATGTCCAAGTCCTCGACCGCTGAGTCGGGGTTCAATTCGAGGCGACCCGACACTCAAGCAAACCTCGCGCGCCTCACTCTTGGCGTTTGCCCTCAACTCCGATGACCTGGATGCCGTGCTGCTCAAGCAAAGCGGCCGTCACCCCCGGGCCCTGAGTGAGTTCGCCGTTGACGTGGGTCTGTTGCACGCCACAGGAGGGCGAGCGTTCCTTCAGGTAGGCGCGTTGCACATTCAATTCGCGGCAACGGTCGAGAGCAGCCCGGGCGCCCAACATGAAGGCCGGTGTCACGTCTTGGCCTTCGCCTGTGACGATGCGGTCCCGGCCTTCGAGGACGGCGTGGGCGCTCTCGGCCTCGACCCAGGCGGCCGGGCGCGGAGTCGGCAAGCCACCTTCTTCCTCGGGGCAGAAGGGGATGGGGACCTCCCCACGCTTGAGCAAGTCCGTCTCCAGCACCTGGTCCTGGTTGTGGCAACCGTCGTACCGGCACTCGCGGCCGAGCAGGCACGCGCTCACCAAAACGTGGGGTCCAGGGTTGTCCATGACGGTTAGCATACGTCTTCAGAGCATCAGCGGGTTCGCCCGACTCGCGCGCCTCCTTTTTCCCGTCGCCCCTGCCCACACATGTCCGAGCACAAGGTCCTCGTGCCCCTCGCCACTGGTTTCGAAGAAGTCGAGGCCATCACCATCATCGATTTGCTTCGCAGAGCCGAAATTCCGGTAACGACCGCCGCCCTCGACGGCCGCGAGGTCTTGGGGGCGCACGGTGTTGTGGTCCAGGCTGACTTCACCTGGGAAGAGTTGGACGAGGCGGAGATCACGGCCATCGTGCTTCCTGGCGGCATGCCCGGTGCCACCAACCTTCGGGACGATCGGCGCGTGCTGTCCATGGTGGAGCGTCT
>JBLIMI010000206.1:0-6585 GCA_047638655.1 Minisyncoccia bacterium
GATTCGCGGCGGACCTTCCGCGTTGTTGAGCGGCAAGTAAGACAAGAGCTCGCGAGCGTGCGCCAAGGCCGCGCGATCGTCGGCTGAAGTAAAGTGCGCCACGCCGCTTTTGGCCGCGTGTACACCCGAACCACCCAACTCTTCGGACGTCACTTCTTCGTGCGTCACCGACTTGACCACGTCGGGCCCAGTGATGTGCATGTAGGAGGAGCCGTCGACCATCGAGACGAAGTCCGTGATCGCCGGGCTGTAAACAGCGCCACCCGCGCACGGGCCCATAATCACTGAGATCTGAGGAATAACGCCCGATGCTTGGGTGTTCCGCCAAAAGATCTCGGCGTAGCCACCGAGACTTTCCACGCCCTCTTGAATCCGCGCTCCGCCCGAATCACACAGTCCAACGACCGGTACGCCGACCTTCATGGCTTGGTCCATGATCTTGCAGATCTTGCTCGCGTGCGCTTCGGAAAGCGAACCGCCAAAGACCGTGAAGTCCTGACTGAACAAGTAGATGGGCCGACCATCGATGCGCGCGTGCCCTGTCACCACCCCGTCCCCCAGGATCACCTGGTCTTGCATGCCAAAGTCCTGGCAGCGGTGGGTCACGTAGCGGTCGAGCTCCACGAAGGAACCTTCGTCGACGAAAAGATCGATGCGCTCGCGAGCGGTGAGCTTGCCCTTCTTGTGTTGGGCTTCAATGCGTTTGGGGCCACCCCCGGCGAGGGCGGCTTCGCGCATCTCTTCGAGGCGCTGAATCGGAGTTTTGGAGGTCATAGGCTGGGTCCAGAGAACGATTTCGGCGTGGGATTCTAGCGAAAGTGGCAAGAGGGCCGACAGAAGCAGTTGAATCTGTCGCTACGCTTTATCCCATGAGCCTCCACCGCCCCCTCCTCTGTGCCCTGCTCCTCCTTGCGCCCGGCTGCGCCCGCCAGCGTGCCAAGCCAAATATCCTCCTGATCGTGGTGGACACCCTGCGGGCTGACCACGTGGGAGCCCAGGGCGAACGGGCAAGCCTGACGCCTCACATCGATGCCTTCGCAACAGAGTGTGTGGTCTTCAGCCACGCTCAGAGTCCGCGCGCCAAGACCACGCCGGCGGTTTCGAGCTTGATGACGGGCCTCTATCCCCACGACCACGGGGTGCGCGACCTAACGACCCCCCTGGGCGGACACGTTCCGGTTTGGGCGGAAGTGATGAAGACGGGCGGCTACCGCACCGGTGCCATTATCGGCAACTTCGTGCTGCAAGCCAAACTCTCGGGCTTGGCCCGCGGTTTTGACATGTGGATCGAAGACTTGCCCGATGCCGGCGGCGTGCCCCCGAGTGACGTGGCCATGCGCCGCGCCACCTCCATGACGGACGGTGTGCTCTGCGCCCTTGGGCTCGGTGAGGGGTCGGCGGATGGCGCGGGGCCCGCGCGCGCTTTCGTACGCGACGGACAACCCTGGTTCCTTTGGGCCCACTACATGGATCCCCACGGCGCCTATGACCCTCCCGCCATTCAACGCCAAGCGGCCCTCGACAACGCCGACCTCGGAGAGATCCGGGTTCCCCAACCCGAAGACCCCCAGCTCTCTGATTTGCACAAACGCTGGGTCGCCGACTACAACATCACCGACGAATCGCGCCTCGCAGATGGCTCGATCGATGCGGCGCACATGCGAGCTCTATATGCCGGCGAAGTGCGTTACGTGGATGAGCAGATCGGCCGCTTGCTCGACTCCTTGCGCTCATCGGGCCAATTGGAGAACACCGTGGTGGTGATTACCGCCGACCACGGGGAAAGTCTCGGGGAGCACGACTACTGGTTCGAGCACGGACGTTACGCCTACGAGGCCACTTGCCGCGTGCCCATGATGATTCGCTTCCCCGAGAGTCTGCACGATCAACCTGAGGTCGGCGTTGTCCATGGAGACATCGCCCTGGCGGACGTTTGGCCCACCCTGACGGAAGTCCTGTGGCTACCTCGCGGTCGAGCCCTGGGCTCTCACTTCAGCTTTGTTCGCGGCCGTTCTCGGGCTTCTCTCTTGCGCGGCGGCACCCAACAGGGTGCCCCGGTCTTTTGCGAGAAGGTGGAAAGAGCCGAGAAAGCCCGCGCGGTGCAATCGAAGGCCGTCCGCATAGGAGATTGGAAGTTCATTCGGCGCTACACCCATGTGGTCGAGAGCAGAGCGCGAGAGAACGAACGCAAGCTGTTGGTTCTCAGCGAAGAACTCTACGACCTGGCACAGGACCCGGCGGAGGCCAACAACTTGATTCGGACACCGCCATCGGACGCCCCGATGAAGGCGCTCTCCAGTGCTTTGCTGGAGTTCTCCCAAGCGGACGAACACTTCGCCCAACTAGCACGGCTCTTGCAAATGCGAAGGGAAGAGCTGGGCCGCGAGGACCCCGAAACCCTGCGGGCCTTGCGCGCTCTGGGCTATTGAGGACTCCGTCTAGCTCAGCAGATGACTCTATCTAGCGCAGCAATGGCCGCGCCAGAATCACTTCCACTCCCCAGTCTGATTCGCCGGGCCATAGCTCTACGGAGCAACCGGTCACCCCAGCACCATTGGATGCTTTCACGGGACGCCAAGAGTCGATGCCCGGACGATCGCCAATGAATTCTTTGGCGAGTCCCAGCTCAAACAACTCCTCGGAAAGCTGAGCCGGGGTCTTCATGCGCTGGAGATTCAGGTCGAGCAGTACGCCCCCCGGTAGCTTCGTGTGGGCGTGAAACGTCGAGGTGTGGATGACCGCCTTGGCACTCTCCACATAGGCCAAGGGCTTCAGGAATCGAACAGAATTCGGCCCCCCCTCGCAGGTGGTGATGGCGCTAGACATTCCTGGTGCGAGCCGCAAGCTGAGTAGGGTGGTGGACTCCACGAACAGTTGGGTGGTGTCGGTGGCGATGTGCTCCGAGGGAAAAGTAACATCCACATCAAGCCGACGCAGGCGGGTCGCGATCAGGGTGGCCAGGTCATGGGCAGTCGTGCCTTCGGCCAGGTGCAAGCGCAGTTGCACATCCTTGGCCAGCTGCTCCGCGGAAGACTGCACCCGCCAAAAAATTTCCACCGGTGCGCCCCCCCGCCCGGTCAACTTGCCACGCAGGGTGAGCTGCACGAGCCCTTCAGCCTGGGCGGATCCCAGTAGGAGTAAGGTGACGGCGAAGCTCAGGAAGAGGCGGATGAAGCGGGCCATGGAGTTCTCCGGAGGGCAAGAGGAGGTCGGTTGAGATGGTTCCCGGCGGTCGGACGCATCCCCCCTGATTCTATTCCATAACTGCATGGCCCTAGTGTTGAAAAGCGGCCAGGATCTATGCGGCGGCCCTGCTCGCAGCTTGGTAGCTCGCCACCGATTCCCTCCCCCCTGAGAGCGGGTGCAAGCTGCGCTTCCCCCAGCACTGACGCCAGGACAAAACCTCCGTCCTCGTCATCCTCCTATGCACGAATCCCAGCATTTGAGCGGGCGACGCCTGGTCCGTATTGAACCGACTCCGAACCAGGTTTCGGTGAGCCATATGCAAGTGCAGGGCGAGATCCAGATAGCGGCGCTTTTTGGACACCAGCCACGATCTTCTCCGTAACCGCCCCACCACATCCCGCATGCGCGCATCTTCGTGGTTGATCGCAAACAATGGGTTGGAGGTCGTCCTCGGTTGCTTGCTGTTGGTTCTGAGATGTACCAAACGCGAACTTCCAAACGCCAATCGCGCTAAGCCGGGGTAGGTGGTTTTCTCGTCCGTGTAGAGCCTGATCGTGGCCCTCTCGCGCAACATATCCCGACCCCGTTCCAATGTGCGCCGAATCCCCCGACGAGATCGATCTACCCGACGACCGTGCTTCATTTCCCGAATAGTCATCGTTCTCAAGCGTTTCTCCGTCATCCTCCCCTTGGGTCGAATCGTGGCAGACTCAGCCCAGATGTAGTAACGGGTTGTCTTTTCGATCAAGACGGGAACACTCAGAGGGCACAAGCTGCGACTTGTCTCGAAGGTCTCCAACTCATCGAAGACGAGCTGCACTTCACCCTCCAGGGGAGTTCTCAGCGTCAAGTTTTGCTGGCGTAGATGACGAGCCATCTTGCGCAACTTGAGTTCGGTGCATCGCAGAGAGAGACCCAATCGCCGAGAACTCATGCGGATGCCCACTCCCATGGCAATCAGGTCAAAGAGAGGAGCGTTGAGGGCCGGGCGCTGGTCTCGATAGTCCACTCGAAAAGTCTGCCGCGAGAACGTGTGGCGGCAGGAGCGGCAACGAAAGCGGGGTACGGCGTGGGAGCGGCATCGCGGGTGGTAGAAGCCGTGGCGATAGTAAAACTTAGGCCGCGGCGAACGGTGCTGGGAGCACGTACGGCGAGGACAGAACGGGGGCTTGAACATGGTCGTTTCTCCTTGCGAGGGGCTGGTTGAAGCCCTCGTTGGAGAGAGAGACGTTCGGAAGCCGTTTGGGTAACGGGGTTTCCGCCAAGCTGGCGAGGCTGTTTCCACACTGCTGCCACGCACTACCTTAGTTCAGCGCTGGTGGCTCCGATCATGGAGGACCGCGCAGGAGTGTGGTTACCCCGCCAGGACTCGAACCTGAAATGTCTGGACCAAAACCAGATGTGTTGCCAATTACACCACGGGGTAAGGGAGGCGGGGAAGCATAACAACGGGACCCCGGGAGTCCAGACCGAGTCAGTCACAAATCCGCAGCAGTGCCCGGCGAGCCAGTTCGCAGGCGCTGGTGACGGACCAGTCTCGAATCAGATCGCGGCCTCGCTGTGGAAAGCGCAGTTCATGGGTGCTGACCTCGCCGTCGCAGCAAATGCCCACTTGGACCAGGCCCACGGGCTTGTCGTCACTGCCCCCGCCAGGACCCGCCACCCCGGTGGTGGAGAGGGTCAGGCGTGCGCCAGTGGCTCTCGCGGCTCCGGCGGCCATGGCGCCGGCAACTTGGGGGGAAACGGCCCCGTGAGCCTTGAGCAGCGCCTGGGGGATACCCAGGCGGTCCATCTTGGCCCGGTTGGAATAGGTCACGAAACCCTCGAGGAAGACCTGGCTGATGCCTTCTTGGGCCACCAAGCGTGAGGCCACTTCGCCGCCGGTGCAGGACTCGGCACAGGCGAAGGTCACGCCGGACTTCATCAGCAAACTGCCGAGGGCTCGAGCGGTGCTGGGATCCGTGCGGGAGAAGATGTGGCTGTCGAAACGCTGAGCAAATCGATTGACGCGGGTGTCGAATTCCTCGCGTGGCACGGCGGGCTGGGTGCTTTCGATGCGCACTTTCAAGACACGCCCGCTGGCACAAACTCCCATGCGCGGCTCGGCCTCACGGGACATCCATTCGCCTACCTCCTTGGCGAACACGCTTTCCGGGAGTCCGTACAGGAAAAATTTTGCCACCCGAGGCTCTGGAACCTCACCAAAACTCTCGACCAGGAAGGGCAGGACTTGCTCCTCAAACATGCTTTGCACCTCGCGCGGCGGCCCGGGCATCGAAACGACCCAGGCTCCGGCGGCCAACTGGATGCGAAAGCCGGGAGCCGTGCCGTTTGAATTGGCCAGCACCTGCGCCCCCTCCGGAAATAACGCCTGGCGTTCATTGGCCGGTGACATCTTGCGGCCCAGCTCGGCGAAGAGATGTTCCAACCACTTGCAAACGGAATCATCCAGCACGATTTCACATCCCGCCGCGCGCGCCACGGCGTGCCGCGTCAAGTCATCGAGGGTCGGGCCAAGACCGCCCGTGGTGAGAATCAAGTCCACCTGACCACCGTGGGCCGCGAGCTCATCCACGATGGCTTGTTCATCGTCCCCGACGATCGAGATGGTCTTCACTTCCCAGCCCAAAGCCCACAGCTTCTCGGAGAGCCAGGATGAATTGGTGTCGAGCTGCTGGCCATTCAGCAATTCATCGCCGAGGGCCAACAGGCAGGCCTTCGGACGCTTGCTCTTGGCGCTCATGAGGGCTCCAATCCAGTCTCGTCGTCCCTTCTCCCGCGGGTCGCAATCTTGGCGAGCACGATGCCCACTTCGTAGAGAACTGCCATGGGGCCCGCCATCATCAGCTGCGTATAAGGATCGGGTGGCGTCAAGATGGCGGCGACGACCAGTGCCACAACGATGAAGTGACCTCGGTAAATGCCGTAGAGCTTCGGCTCGATCAACCCCACACGGCTCAAGGCCATCATGAGGATGGGCAGTTGGAACACGATTCCCATGCCCAGCCCCAGGCTCGTCAAGAACTTCAGGTAGCTGCTGATCAAGGCATCATGACGCATCTGCTCCAGCCCCATCTCCACCAGGTAGAAGTACGCGTAGGGCACGAGCACGAAGTAACCAAAGAGAGTGCCGCCAAAGAACAGCAGGACACTAGGAGGAAAGTAGCGGAACACGACACGCCGTTCTTTGCGGTACAAACCAGCAGCGATGAAGGCCCAGATCTGCCACAAGACGAAAGGTCCGCCCACGAACATGGTGGCGAAACCAC
This sequence comes from Minisyncoccia bacterium, assembly GCA_047638655.1. Classification (GTDB taxonomy): domain Bacteria; phylum Planctomycetota; class UBA1135; order UBA1135; genus JABACD01. The sequence goes on from JBLIMI010000206.1 coordinate 6,456, forward strand.
AAACTTTCAGGAACCAGAAGAAGGTTCCAGACGCATCGTCCGAGCGTGCGTTACGGATCGGGTCCTTGAGCTTGGCCTCTTCCATGATCCCGTCATAGAAGATCGCTTCCCGTTCCTTGAGGGTTGGCTC
>JBLIMI010000207.1:0-6583 GCA_047638655.1 Minisyncoccia bacterium
AGCAGTTGAGATCATGAAATGACGTCTTGATGATGCGCCGCATGACCATGTTGAACAGCGAGGACTGCACACGATTCAAAAACGGGTCGACCCTCGGATGACGCCAGGGAGTGGCAAAGTCGGCCCCTTCCTCGATGGTTCGCAGCAGGCAGCCAATCTCTTTGGGATCGACCTGAACATACTGAGGAGATGTCACAATGACCCGCCCCCGGGCTTGATCAAAGCCGCTGCTCAGGCAAGCGGAGGAGCCAAAGGACTGCTGGAAGGAAATCGCGCGCACCGTATCCGGCCGGGTTTGGCAGAGTCGCTGCACGGTCTCCCAGGCGGGTCCACGGCACCCGTCGAAGATCGCGATGAGTTCCCAGGTCCTTCCGAGCCCGTCGAGTTCCGCGCCAAGGGCATCCACGACTTCTTCGATGCAAGCATCTCCGGTGGCGATGGGCACCAAAACCGTGACGTCCAGAGTCACCGACGGACGTTCCGCGGCCTCAACCAGAGGCGAGCTTGCGGGGGCGGTGCTGGGCTGCACGGGCATTTCCTGTTCAGGCGCCAAGGGAGCCTCCTTGGGTGTCGAAGCCTAGACGCTGAGTTGAAATGCGCCGACCCTTTTCGCTGCCGTGAAGGTCGCTGACCTTGACCACGAACTCGGCCAGGAGCCCGAGCAAGAAGAAGTAAACACCAGCCATGAACATCAACAGGAAGGCCAGAAACGAAATCCTCTCAAGACCTTCTGCGCCTTCGGTTCCGAAGTAAGCATAGGTTCCGGAGATCGCAAGGATCAAGGTCGCCAGCCCGAAGGGCATGGCGATCATGACAAAGTACTGCAAGGGGTGCTGCGAGAAGGAGGTGATCATCTTGATTGTCATGAGGTCCAAGACAACGCGTGTGGCCCGGCCCAGACCATACTTGCTTTTGCCGAAGCGCCGAGCGCGGTGATTGACGGCCACTTCCAACACCTTGGCGCCGCTGCCCGCCGACATGGCGGGCAAGAAGCGGTGCTGTTCAGCGTAGATGGGCAATTTGAGCACCAGTTCACGCCGAAAGGCTTTCAGGCTACAGCCCGTGTCGTGGATCGTCGTCTTGGTCACATGTCCAATCAGACGATTCGCGATCATGGACGGCAAGAGTCGCAGCAAGAATCCATCATTCCGTTGCTTGCGCCAACCGGCGACAATGTCGGCCCCTCCCGCTTCCATGCACTCGAGCATGAGCGGAATGTCGGCCGGATCGTTTTGCAAGTCGCCGTCCATGGTGATCACGATGCGCCCGCGACTCTCCTCGAAACCGGCAGCCATGGCCGAGGTCTGACCGGAGCGTCCACGAAACTGTATGGCCCGCACGTGTTCATCGGTCTTCCAGAGGTTGATCATGATCTGCAGCGAGCCATCGGACGAACAGTCGTCCACGTAGATCACTTCCCAGCGAAGCCCGAGTCCCTCGAAGCCAGCCACGATTTCCTTGTGCAGGATCGGCAAGTTTTCCTCCTCATCAAATATCGGCACCACCACCGAAACATCAATTTCGGCGGTGCTGTGCTTGGCCCTGGGGGCTAGGGGATCCGGTGAGGAGGGGGAATTGGGGGACATCTCGGGGGTGCGACTCCAGGGAGTCTTTTCGGTGCTTTCTACCCTGCCAGTGAAGGAACACCACCGGAGAGTGCCAGGAAAGCTGTCAGCGCTTCGTTCGAAGCTCGAAGAAGCACGGGCTAGTAGAGCCCGAACTCAGTAAGATCATACTTGTCATGATGTCCAAAAGCGGCCCCACCTTGGAGCGCACTTGCTGGACTCTGCTGCTCGGCCCCGGTGAGGTGCTCGGCGAGCTACGGACCTCTCTGGAGGCCCTCGCCCAAACCCACCCGGACTCCCGCCCTTCGGGCATCGAGCAACTAGAGGACTGGAACGCGCTGTTTTGCGACTTACCAGAAGTCGGCCGTATCCTCGTCGATGCGGATCACTTCGAGGTAAGAACCCTGGACCTCCTGGGGGCATTCTTGAATCATTCGCCGGGTTGGGAGCTCGTCCTGCTCAGCACAGGCGGAAATTTCGGCGGACTACGGGAGCTTCTACGGCTCCCCCGTTCAAAGTGGATTCTGAGCCCACTGGCCCTGGAATCTATCCACGAGTTGCTCCAGGCACCCTCCACGGAAGCCTGCGCTTCGATTCCCGCGACGACCCTGACACCGGAGCCCAGGGCTCAACGGCCGACTCCTCCGAGTTCTCCCGCCCTTGGAGAGAACAGCGCTGGCTTTCTGGACGAGGTCGAGCGCATCCTGCGTGGGGATGCCCAGCTCAGCCCGCCTGCCCCGCGACAGGAGACCGGCTCTGAATTTGGAGCCGCAGGCCCCGCCGTCAGTCTCGCAGAGCCTCAACTGGATCTGCGACCCGCGCCGGGTCCGGTCCCATCCAAAGTGGAACTCAGCGAACGTAGCGAGCTCCCCTCTCCAACAATCAGTGGTCCCATTCCGCCGGCTCCTTACTTCAAGCACCAAGTCGCGGACCTTGCCGATCTCGTTCAATGCGTGGATCTAGGTCTCGACCAAGTGGTGAATGAAGTGGCGGAGATCGAGGGGCCCCGTGCCGAACGCCTCGCGGCTCAGTTTGAACAGATGAGTGGCGAAGTGGCACGCTTGCGCCAGTTCACGCACACGCTGTCGTTCCTTGCTTCGCCTCCCGCCGGAGGGCAACAGACCATCGACATCGGACCCTTGTTGGAGGAGATGTTAACCAGCCGTCGGGGAGAACCGGAAGCCCCGCGCTTTCTGTTACGAACTCCCGAGCCTCTCTCCATTCGCACGGACAAGATTCTCTTGTCCCAGGCCCTCGACGCGCTCCTGTTCTTCTGCCAGGTGTCCGCAGGTTCCGAGGGCACCGTGCGCGTGGACGGTCGCACGTTGGAACCGGATCTGGGCGCAGACACCGGCACCGTGCAGGTCTCTATCCGCTTCCCCGCGGGCCGCTTTAGCGAGTTCTCGCCAGCAGAGATCCTTGAACCCTACTCGCTCCGCCGAGAACTACCCGAACTGGGCGCCAACTCCCTCGCTGCCGCCAGTGGCATCGTGCGTGGCCAGGGCGGAACCCTCGAGTTGCACAAGGAGCCCAAGGGCGGCCTCGAGTGGCTGCTGCGCTTGCCGATGGCCTGAGAGGGACGGCGACTGGTGTTGCCGAACGCTGGGCAGTCCGACGGTCCTCGCCCGACGCTCTCATCAGCTCTCCGTCCTCCCTGCCCTTCGGTCAGGATCCAGGGAAGGCACCCTGGCAGAGACTCCCGCAGGGAGGAAGAAAACCTTGGGCTTTGGGTGGACCCGATCGCCCTGTGTTCTCCCTACCGGCTAGCAATCATCCAGATCGATAAACTTGAAACCCAGTCGGCATCCTTCGTCAGAAGATCGCGCCCAACCCAATTCGCAATCGTCGTCGCGCTCTTGGCCGTTAGGACTAAATTTGAATCGAGTCAATTCATTGGGCGCTTCACTTTCCAAGCAAGATCAAGGAGCAAACGTCACCGAGAGCGCGTCGCTCAGGTTGAAGTCCTGCCCGACGCCTGGATCACGATACCAGTACTGGAACTTGGCGGTGGTGCCAGCGACGATCGCACCGCCCACGTGTGAACCGTTTAGATCAAGAGCGTGAAGCGCCGCCCCGAACCCATCCGTGGCGGTCACCGGCAGGCGCTGAATCGCACCGTCCACACAACGAAATCCATTGCCGAAAGGCACCTGCGTTTCAATGAAGCCGAAAAAGAAAAGTCCCTGCACGGTGGACGGCGCCGCGCTCGCCACGAGGCTGAAGTCGTTGGCCGTGAAACTCACCGACCCCCCCGAGGAGAGCAGCGCGCCGGCCCCCGCCGAATTGGGCGAGGTGGAGCAGTACGATTGCACCGGACCCTCGACCTGGAAGCTCTGAATCCAAGTGCGCCAGGAATTGGTGCGGTATTCCGCAGCTCCCCAAAACTCACCTGGAACGCTGGGGTCCACGCCGATGCCCGAGTAATCCCCCCAGCGCCCGCTGGTGTCAGCGCTGGTGCTCGTCTTGGCAATGATCATCGGCCGCGTAGTCCCCAGCGGATCCGAAGCCGCACGGTAGGCAATTCCCATGGAGATGTATTCCGTTGGTGATGAGCGCGAGAAAGCGAGCCCCATGTTGCCGGCGGCATCCACGGCGATGCTGCCGAAGAAGCTGCGCACGGTGGGCTCGGGATTGATGGTTCCACTCTGCAAGAGGGAAGGCGTCCCACTCACCGGCCAATTGGCCATGTCAATCTCGTACCAGCGTTGTCGGATCCGGGCGGCTCCCATGTGATGGGTCGCCCACAGAGAGCCGTCGCGGTAGACGCAACTCCAGATGCGGGCCTCAAACGTCTCGGGACGTACGCTAGACCCCAATTGCGGCGGATTCTCAGGTTGTGAATACGTGGGCACGCTGATCGTGGTGGAAACGAGCGACGGTGTCCCCAGAGGGTCATGAATCGCGAACACCTCCAAGTGATTGGCGCTCGCCGTCTCAGGGGCCCAAAGCATGTACTGTCGCGCCGGACTGCCATAACTCACGGGGAGTCCCATGGACTGCTTGCCATTGATCAACAAGGATGTGGACTGGATAGCGCCTCCGGAGAGCAGTGGTGCTTTCTCGATGATGAACACCAAGAACTTGGTCGGTCCGAAGAAGTCCGCGGTCAAGTAAACCGCCTGGCTGTCGATGCCCATGTTGGGGGAATCGATGTCCGTATCCCCCGCTTCGCTCTCCACATTGATGCGGTACTTGTGCCAACTACCGACGGGGTTGGAATCGTCCGATACTGCCAGGAGAAAGTAGGGCTTGTCGTCGCTACCGCGCTCGTTCGCCATGACGAAGAAACGATCGGTGTGGGGGTCGTAGCGCGGCTCCGGGTCGAACACGAAGTTCGTGGCCCCTTGGTTCCCCCAGAATCCGTTGCTTCCCTCGATCGCGTCCTGAAAGAGAAGGTTGCCCGCCTTGTCGAAGAACGCGATTGCGCCGTTGGTCATCTGCACCACGTGGTTGGGCCCCACGGCCAGATCCGGGTCGGGGGGCGTCCAGCCCGTGTTCATGATCCCTGGAAAACCAATCGTTGTCGTGAGAGGATGGGTGACCGCCGTGCGGTCCACATCCAGCGCGCCGCTCGGGGGCGCAAAACTCGGGGGCTGGTGAGGTATGGCAGGCGTAGCGAAGGTCAGGCTGGGCTCAACCGGTATCCCGGAAGCGGCCAGACTCGTCCCTGGAGCCGCGTGCAAGGAAAGATGGGCGCCCTTGTGATCGCCAAGTCCCCCATCACCGGACCAACCTAAAGTTAGCGCACCTTGCGCCCCAAAGACCAGGCAGCGCGTTCCATCTGCAGGTGCAATGTGTTGCGAATTGGCGCTCTCTGCCGTTCCAATAAAGGGCTCGCGCGTGCATCGGTCGTGAACGTCGTAAACAGTCAAGAACACATCCGCGTGATGCTCCGAACCACGACTGTAAACGTTCCAGGCAAGGGCCAGGCCACCGTCTTCGCGGGCGCTCAGGGTGGCTCCGGAAACGTAGCCAGTCTCCGCCCGTGGGAGTGAATGCACTTCGCCGCGCTGCAGCGTTCCGTCCGTAGACCAGCGCAAGCGCCGAAACTGGACTCCGTATTCGCCGCCACTACCGTCGAGCCAGAGCAGCACGCAATGGTTTACGTCCACACTGGAAAGCACGGGTTCAATGGCTCCCTTTGCGGCTGCGGGAGAGGCACGCCATTCGGGTCCGCCCACTCCGTCAGTGTCGAAGCGTCGACCAAACACACCCGCCGGCCGGCCGTGCTTGTCCAACCTCGCCCAGACCACTGCAGTGCCACCGTCACGACTCATCGAAAGACTGGCCGACTTGTCGTTGGCTCCAGCCGCATGATCCAATTCAAGTTCGGGCAGCGTGGATAATTCCCCGCTAGCGAGCAAACGCCTACCGTGAATCCTGCCCGGGCCATCCATGCTGGCTTGATGTTCCCAAATCACAAACGCGTTCCCCTTGCCATCGGAGTCGATGGACGGCGAGTGCTGATCTCCCACGTGCAGTTCATTCGCGATGCGCTCGGGCCCGGACGTTTGCAGGGCCGCGTCGAAACGACGAACGACAATCGTCCCTTGATCGCCGTCCTGACCAAATGAACTCCACGCGAACCAAGCACTGCCATCCTCATCCAAGCTGACCGCCGGGGACGTCTGATGCCCCTCAACGGTCTGATTGATGCGCACCTCATCTCCTAGGGGCGTTCCGTCCGCATCGAACCGGCGAGCGTAAATGCCATAGGTGCCTTGCTGTTGACGGCGACTCTGCCAGACGGCCACGGTGCGCCCAGCCCCATCCACATCGATGGCCACGTGGTCTTTCGCGCTACCGGAAAACTGGCTAGCGAGCACGTCCAGGGAGCTGGGCTCGGAGGTGACTCGCGCCCCTTCAGGTTGCTGGGTGAGCGACTCCGGGGAGAGCGCAACAAGCGAAAACAGGGCAATCAGAGTGAGGCGAAGCATGGGCGGCCGTGGTGGGCTTTGCGGTCGGGGAAGCACAGAAAGGCACTTCTCGGTGGTCGTCGTCCGATTTTGCCACGGATT
>JBLIMI010000208.1:0-6578 GCA_047638655.1 Minisyncoccia bacterium
TGAGGGCTGGGAATTTAGCGAGGTTCTGATCGATGCCGGCGGCACGCTGGTCGTGACGGGCGCCCGTCCCTGTCGCATCTTTGCCCGGGGCAATTTGGTCCAGAAAGGCATCATCAACCTGACCGGCACCACGCCCACTCCCCATGTTTCGAACCTGGGCGGAGGGGGTGCATTCAACTCTGAACCCGATCCTCTCGCCAGTGCCCCCGGCGGCACAGGCGGAGCAGGCGGCCCCGGTGCTGGCGCCGGTGGTCAAGGTGCGGACCGCATCGACATGACCGGTTCCGAGATCGAAGGCCCGATGCAAAACGCAGGCGGCATCCTCTACCCGGGTGCGGTCAATGTGGGGCGCAGCGGCGCCGGCGTTGGCGGCATCCCTGATGGCACCGGTGGAAAAGGTGGGGTCAACTGGCCCCCGGCTCTTCCCACGCACAACTTGCACACAAACGCTGACTTCGGCGATGCCGAGCAGAGCATCGTCGGTGTCGACGAAAACTGTCGCGTCGCGATGGTGGGTGGCTCCGGCAGTGGAGGCGCTTACGCCCTCGAAGGCGACAATGGGATCGGCTACCCCGCCTTTGTCGAGACGTTCCCCGGTCTGCTCAGCACCACTCCCCCGGACACGGGCGGCGGTGACAACACCAACCTGAACCTGGAAGCTCCTGGCTCCGCCCCCTCGGTGGACAACCAGCGCAACTTGGAGTTCTGGCGCAAGCACTTGCGCGGCGGCTCCGGCGGCGGCGGTGGTGGAACTTCCATCTACGGTTCGCACAACAACGCTTCCAACGACTCGAACGGGTGCGACAACGGGGCCTGGAGCCTCTTCCCTTTCTGGGACCACAGCGCAGCCGGCGGCGGCGGCGGTGGCGGTGCGGTCATGATGGTGGCCGGTCGTACGCTTTCCCTTCTCAACGGTCGGGTGAGCTGCAGCGGGGGTGACGGCGGTAGCGCCACGGTTCCCGGGGCGGCGATCACGCTCTGTACCCAGAGTGGAAACCTCAGTGGCCCCGAGCCCGATTGCGAGAAGTACGCGGCACCCGGTGGCGGTGGTGCAGGTGGAGCCGTGAGGCTTCAGGCCCGGACCGTGAACATCGCTGGCTTGCCCGGCATGATCGACGTCCAGGGTGGCGTTGGCGGCCTCGGTGCTGGCGATTCAACCAACTCGGCAACGGGTCCTTCGTCAGGCGGCGACGGCAGCCCCGGTCTCGTGCGCATCGAGTACACGGGCTTCGTTGATCAGGCCACGGACGCAGCTGTTTGGGGTCCGTCCATCCTTCCCAGCTTGCCCGCAGACACGGGCTTCAATACGCCCTTCACCTCGGCCGCCATCCTTTCGATCGGCGAGTGGGATCAGCAGGAATTCCGCCCCGAGACGTACTCGGGAGCGCAGTCTTGCTGGATCAAGCCGGAAGCCACCCAAGCGGTGTTCCTAGGACTGGACTTTGTGCCGGATGCTGGGAGTCCGGTGACACTCGATGACTTCGGCTGGAACATGGACATCATTTATGATGTGCCCGGCGTCGGCGAGACCAACTTCCCTTATCGCGGCTTGCCCCCCTTCACGGGTGCTGGTTACGACGACGCGAACTACCCCTTGGCTGCTCTGGGCAACGTCGACTTCGAAACGTACCTGGGCACAACTCTGAACCACGGGGAAGGCTCTCTCTCTTCGGGCTCCTTGCTTGTGATGCGCTTCCAGGGTGTTCGCTCGGCAGGTGTGATTTCCGACTTCTGCGACGTGGACTTGCTCTCGTCGGAGGTGGAAGTTGGATCTCTGACTCCCTACGTGAGTCACCCGGCGTTCCTCAACGACTTCTTCCCCACGCCCAACATGATTCGCTTCTCGGTCGTCTTCGACGAGCAGTTGGCCGGATTCAACACGGTGGTCGAGCCCCGCATCATGGGGGTCACCAACCTCCGCATCCGGGTTCAACCGAAGTAGAGCCAAGCGGAGCCCGCGCCACGTGCGCAGGCTCCTTTGCAGCATTCGAAGAGCCGCGAGCCGAACATCCGTCCGGTTCGCGGCTCTTCGAACATTTCAACCTGTTCCATGCCGAAGCAAGTCAAGGCCCGTTGGTTGATCGTCGACCCATTCCATGTCCACCTGGACGGGGGAGTGGTGATCGGTGACGACGGAAGGATCGCGGAGGTTCTCGACGAGGCATCGTCGGCCTCGGCGCGAAGTCGAGCGGACACGTGGGAGACGCTGGATCTGGGGGAGGCTGTACTGATGCCAGGGCTAGTGAACGCCCATGCGCACCTGGAACTATCGACCCTCGCGCTTGACCCCAGTGGTTCGTTCGACCAATGGATCGCCAAGGTGATCGGCGCCCGGGCCAACATGACAGCAGAGGACTATGAGAGAGCGGTGCAGGTCGGCGCCGCGCGCTTGTTGCAGACGGGCACCACCTGCGTCGGCGACCTGGACTCGACCGGAGCCAGCGAAACCGTGCTCGACCATTCACCCCTGCGAGCGCGTGTTTACCGGGAGGTCCTGGATGGTGGAAATGCAGCGCGCACGGGTCAGGAATTGGAGACGCTCCGCAGGCCCTTCACCGGTGGCCCCGGGCTCTACGCGGGCATCGCGCCCCACGCGCCCCACACCGTTTCGGACACCTTGTTGGAGGCTTGTGCGGCCGTGTCCATGAATCAGGGTTTGCCTCTCAGCGTCCATTGGGCGGAAACTCCGGAAGAGTGCGAGTGGCTTTCCAAGGGTACCGGGCCTTTTTCGGACTTCCTGGGAGCGTCTCCGGGCTGCACCGGCCTGCAGCGGCTCCAGCGGGCAGGGATGCTCGATGGTGCTCTCAGCCTGACCCACGGCAACCATCCCGGCCCAGGAGAGCTGGAAGCCCTGGGAGCGTCGGGAGCGACCGTGGTCCACTGTCCGGGCAGCCATGCCTACTTCGGGCGCCCAGCGATTTCCCTCGATGCGTGGATCGCAGCGGGGGTTCAGATCGCCCTGGGCACTGATTCCAGCGCCAGCAACGGCGATCTTGACATGCGCAGGGAAATGTCCCTGGTTCGTCGGGAACATCCGGGCCTGCACGCCGAAACCGTGCTGGAATGGGCCACTCGAGGCGGGGCCCGGGCCCTCGGGCTCGGGGACCAAATTGGGGAGCTCCAGGTGGGTAGATGGGCGGATCTAGTCGCCTTGCAAAGCACCGTCCATACTGATGCCAGAGAAATGATCGACGAAGTCACATCCAGCTGCCCTTCCGTATTGGGCGTATGGGTCGCCGGCAACCGAGTTTGACTGGCTCGAACTCCCACGGCCCTTGATACATTGACAGGCTCCACCCAGGGCAACCTGGACCAGAATCAGCTCCACAGGCGCGACCCGCGTCCCCATGACTCAATCTCAATCCAAAACTAGCGAAGAGGCCCAAGAGCGGGCCCTCAATCTTCTGCGGGAAGGCCAACGCTTCGTCCTCTCAGGTCACATGCGGCCGGACGGTGATTGCCTCGGCGCAGAAGCCGCACTGGCGGGAGTCTTACGAGCCCTCGGGAAAGAGGTTTGGATCGTCAACCCCGACCCGATTGAACACCAGTTCGACTACCTGGCCCGGCACAACAAGTACATTTCATGGAACGGAGGCGCGCTTCCTTCGCACGATGTTTCGGTGCTTCTGGACTGCTCCGAGCTTTCCCGTTGCGGACGATTGGGACCGGCCATCGAGGGCATGGACTCGCAGAAATTGGTCATCGATCATCACATCCATATGGGTGAAGATTGGTGGGATGAGGCTTACGTGGACGTGACCGCTTCGGCCACGGGCTTGTTGGTGTTTCGCATCGCCAAGCAACTGGGCGTGGAATTGGATCAGTCTGCTGCTGAGGGAGTGTTCACATCCATCGTGACCGACACCGGCTGGTTCAAGTACTCCAACACGGATGGCGAAACCCTGCGGGTGGCCGGGGAGTTGGTCGAACGGGGCGTTGATTCGAGTGCCCTTTACTCGTCGATCTATCAGCGCCATCATCGCACTCATCCTCTGGACACGGGCATCATCTTGGGTACCACGGAGTATCATGTGGGGGGGCGCTTGGCGGTGATCTGCGCTCCGCGCGACGGAGACCAAGCGGCCGCGTCTCCGGATTCGGACGACGCTCTCGACATTCTGCGTTCGGTGGGACGGGTCGAGGTGGTGCTTTTCCTGCGCGAGTTGGGTTCAGGCATGGTCAAGCTCTCTGCGCGTAGCAAGACCGACTACGACGTCAACGCTCTGGCCAGCGAGTTCGGAGGTGGGGGCCACAAGAAAGCCTCTGGAGCGACCATCGAAGGCAACCTGCAAGACGTCAGCGCGCGTTTGGTCCACAGTGCCGAGTCGCGCTTTGAGGCCCTGGTGGATGGTGCTAGATGAGAGTTGCGATCATCTCTGACCTGCACTCGAATCGCGAGGCGCTCGAAGCGGTCTTTCAACACATCGCTTCTTTGGGCATTCAGAGAATCTATTGCCTGGGCGACATCGTGGGGTATGGCCCCGATCCGGAGTTCTGCGTGGATCTCGTTCGCGGTCATACGGAAATGGCGTTAATGGGCAATCACGACGAAGCGCTCTTTCACGACGCTTGCGATTTCAACACCCACGCCCGCGGGGCGATTGATTACACCCGCCGGCGCATGAAACCCCACTGGCTTTCCGGTGGTGAGAAGAAAGCGCGCTGGCGTTGGCTGCAAAACCTCAAGCTCTCTCACAAGGAGGGTCGCTTTCACTTCGTGCACGGATCACCGCGCGATCCCGTGCGCGAGTACGTGCTCTCCACCGATGGCTTTCTGAACCCGGACAAGCTCACCGGGATCTTTGCGAGCTTCGAAGGCGTGGCCCTCGGGGGTCACACACACCACCCGGGCATGCACGATGAGAGTCTGACATTCCACGGGCTGGACGGCAGCGAGAGTTGCATGATGAAGATCCCCACCGTGGGCAAGTTCTTCATCAACGTGGGTAGCGTGGGCCAGCCCCGAGACGGTGACAACCGAGCTTGTTACGCCGTGCTCGAAGAGGAGTCGGTCACCTGGCATCGGGTGCGTTACGATTTCTCGATCACCCAGCGCAAGATCCGCGAGACCGGTGAACTCTCGGAGATTCTGGCGAAGCGCCTGACCCTGGGGAAGTAGCCGTCTAGAACGGCAACGAGTCCCGCAGGACTGCGTTGAACAGGTCGGGGTTCTTGCTCAAGCGGCGTTGGCTGTATTTACGCCACTCCGGGCCGAAGGGCACGTACACGCGCACGATGTGCCCCCGGGACTTAAGTGTCTGCCAGAGTTCTTGCTGAACTCCGAGTAGCACCTGGAACTCGTATCCGCCATTGCTGAGCTCATTGCGGCCGGCGATGCGAATCAAGTCTTCGGCCATGCCAGCGTCGTGTGTGGCAAATCGCAAGCGCACGTCAGGTCGTTGCGCTAGCGCCTCGGTGCACTCAATGAACGCCAACCGAATGGCCTCTGGATCCGTGTGTGCGATGCTCTCGGGTTCGATGTAGATGCCCTTGACCAAACGGACGTCGAGATGGCCTGGCGCCATCTGAGCGATGTCATCCAGGGTTCTGAAGAGCCGCGACTGCAATACGATACCCACCTTGAAACCGTCTGTGCGCAGGGCCTCGAAGATGCGCAGGGTGGCGTCGGTGGTGGGGTGGTCTTCCATTTCCACTCGCATGAAAATCCCGATGGGGTCGCAGTGGCGAGCGACTTCTCGATAGAGCTCCAGGGCGAGTTCCTCGCTGCCGGACAATCCCAGGTGGGTTGGTTTGATCGAAATGTAGGCGTCGAGCCCAGCTTCGGCGATGGCGCTGGCACCCTCGCGATAGCTCTGGGCGGCGGCCCTGGCGTGTTCCTCGGAGCCAGATCCTTCCCCCAGGATGTCGAAGATGCCCGGGAAACCGCGCTCGGCGAGCTCTTGGAGCTTGGCCAAGGCTTGGTCTTGGGTTTCCCCTGCGATGTACTTCTTCGCGAAGAGTCTCATCAAAGGACGCGGGACGAGGGGCAAGAGCCCGATCATTAGCTTGTGCAGCATGGCGACGATTCTACTATGTGAGCATGGCCAATGAGGACCAGCGAGTGCAGAGGATGTGGAAGGGATTGGGCGTGGGGCTCTGCTCGGCGGCTGCCGTCCTGCTTTTCGTTGCGTGCGATGGGCGCCAGCGGCCTGGGGTCGCACCGCGCCACCTGCTCCTGATCACGGTCGAGAACCTGCGTGCCGATCACGTGAGTTCACTCGGCTACGAACGACGGACGACCGCGCTCTTGCGGCCAGATCAACCGATTGTGCTCGACCTAGACCGGATCGCGAGCAGCGGGGTTTCTTTTGCCCAGGCCTATTCCGGCGCAGCGGACGCGAATCGATCTCTCATGCCACTGTTCGCGGGAAAGCAGGACGACTCAGGTCCCTCCCTCGCCGCGAGTTTCGTGGCCCAGGGTTATCGCAGTGCTTGTTTCGTGAACGGCCGATCCCTGATGAGCGAGAGTCAGGAGGTCCTGGGTTCGGGCTTTGAACAGACCGGGTTCTTCGAGACGGACGAAGAAGCGCTGGCTGCTGCCGTGGGCTGGCTTGAGGTGGAGGCGCCTAAGGGCGGCT
>JBLIMI010000209.1:0-6531 GCA_047638655.1 Minisyncoccia bacterium
TGTTCCAAGCGCCTGTTCCCCCGCGCTTGTGCTTCCAGATACGATCGCCCAAGAAGTAGAACGACTCCACGTCGGAAGGATCAGCCACCACCGGCGGCAGCCAGAGGTGGTTGGCTTGGCCAGGGAAGTTGACCGTGTAGAGGCTCGGGTTCGGGGACCCGGCCTGAACCAGGGTGAACCCGGGGTACGTCGAGTAAACCAGTCCGTGGCTTCCGTCCCCACTCGTCAAGTGGCCGTAGTCACCGCTAATCACCTGATTGAAGTTCGTCGAAGGACCCGGCCCCATGGAGGGTTGAAAGACCCCGACCTGGTATCCCTGGTCCTGAGAACCGGCGGCGATCAGGGTGTTGTCCGACGAGGAAGTCAAAGTCGAGTAGTACTGACTGACGCCCAGCCCGCTCAGGCACAGATTCAACATGTTGCTGCTGCTATCTGTGGTCAAGTAGATCCCGCCGTCGTTGCAGTAGTACCAACGCTCGTTAAAGAAGGGAACGCTGGGGTCGTACAGACAGAAGATGCCTTGCTGATCCGCGTGCAACTTGGTGAGAGGGTCACCGTAGTACTCCGCCCAGCCATTGATGCGGTTGAACGTCTGGCCACCGTCCGTGGACCACCAGGGATCCACGCCCCCGTAGCTAACGGTGGAAGGACTGGTGCTCGAGGCCTCGAGGGCCGACCAGTAGCCGTCCATTTCGTTCACGAAGATCCAGTTCTGTCCAGCGTCGTCCGAACGGTGGAGCTTCCAATCGTCCGCGACCCGCAGAGACGCGTAGAGTGTCGGAGCACCCGCTTCAGATCCAACCAGGTGGCCGTCCGTTGCCGCCGAGTCGAGAATCGAAACCAGGTTGAATGTGAAGCCAGAATCCGTAGACAGCCGCAAGCGTCCGCGGTGCAGCATGTAGATCGTATCGGCGGCTTGCGCGCCACGCCGCGGCACAAAGATCGACGTGCTGCCCTCCACGCCCGCGGTCCAGCGAATCGAGAAGCTAAGGCCCTTGTCGGTCGAAGCGTAGAGTCGCGACTCGCCGCCGGCGCGGCCCATCACCAGCACCGTAGAACTGGCATCATCGAGCACCTCCAAACCTCGGATCTCATTGAGCGTCGGGATGCCTGCAGGCGTATCCCAGGTCCCGCCCGCGTTGCGTGTCACCCGAATCTGGTTGGCGCTGGTGGCGGAGATGATGACATCGTTGTTCCCCGCTTGCTCCGGTGCAAGCACCACCAAGCGACGACTGCCGCCGTACAAGTTGTCACCGAGGGGCGTCCAGCCTGCACCATCCGGATTGCCGACCCAAACACCGCCCAGGGAAGACCCGGCGTAGAGCTTCGTGCCATCCGGCGAGAGCGTCGCGCAATGCATGCGTCCCGCTTGGTTTCGACTGCCCACCTCGGACCAGGCAGAAACTCCCATCGAGGTCGAGCTACCCGCAGACATTCGTGCTCGACGGGCCATTTCGCGCTCCCCATTGGCCAACTCAACGGCCTTCCAATCCAGATCGGGATGGGCCCGATGCATTTCACGCATCCAAGCACGCCGGTCGGCCTTGTGCCGGGCTTCGGCTCCCTCGTCCAAGATGTGCTCCGTGGGCATGGGAATGGCGCGCGAACCCTCTCCGCGGTCTCGCTGGAACTGGGAGGAGCAAGCGGCGAGCGCGAGGGCAAGCCCGCAGGCGACAGGGAATCGGAATGCAGCAGAAGCGATGGCCATGGGATCTGGAGCGAGACGGAAAGGAGGGATCAGCAGGATTTCCCTCCAAGACTAGCCCAGGTGCTCAATTTTCGGGTCTGGAGACCGACGATTCCCCGGCCAGGTCCGCGGCTGCGCATTCCCTCCGCCCAACGTCAAGTCCCGGGGTACAATTGTCAGCCGCACCTCAGCACCCCCCCCCTTCAGCGCACGCGAGACACCATGGGAAGCTTCATCAAGGAAAACTGGATCTGGATCGCCGGACCCGTGGTCTTCATTTTGGCGGGCGTGGGCTTCCTCATCTACCTGAGCTCGATGGACAGCGGCGCTGGCGGAAGCGACTTCCAATACGACCTGTTCTAGGTAGGCCGTTCGCTCCTGGGCCATCCAGAGCCCTCCCGAAGACTCACTCTGAGAGATCGAGTCCGAAGCGCCGCAGCAGGTCAAAGCCTCCGCAAGCCTCGCACGCAAGCAAATGCAGGGGGGTGCCGTCATCGATCATCCAGCGCTTGAGGCGCATGGGATCCGAGCTGGCCGAATTGGCGCCCGCATGGGTTGTGGTCGCCGTTCGGAAGCCCGCCTGACGCACGGCTTCGACCGACTCGCTGTTCCAGTCCCAGTGACGCCCGAAGGGGTAGGCGAAGCTGCTCAAGGGTGCCAGGCTCTCTTCGAGGCGCTGCTTGCCTGCGCGCACTTCCTCCAACTGCTCCGACGCGTTCAAGCCCGACAGCACCCAGTGGTGCACCGTGTGGCCGCCGAGTTCGATGCCCGCTTCCTGCAACGCTCGCGCGTCATCCCAGGAAAGGTAAAGCTCGGCGCAGAGAGCGGCTTCGTCCCCGCCAGCCTCCACGAAGAGCGCGCTCAAGGTGCGTTCCACATCGCTCTGGTCGGCCTCGTACTTCAGGACCTTCTTGAGGGTGTACTCCAGGCGCCCGCTCTCGGCAAGCACCACTCGCAAACGCGCTTTGCCCACTGCGTCGGCTGACAAGCGTTGGTATCCCTGCACCAACTCGGCCGCCGATTGCTGCCCCAGCAACCAAAAAAACTTGTGGGTCCAGTTCAACTCGCGACCATCCAATGGCCGGCTCTCCAAGTAAACCGTGGCCGACAGTCCACGCTCTGCAAGCAATGGCTGCAAGACCTCTAAGTTGTCGTGGTAGCCATCATCCATGGCCAGGGCCAGCATCGATCGACCCTTACCCGCTTGCAAGCGATTCCAACCCTCGCCCACATTGACCCAGTCGTAGTGCTTCCCGAAACGATCGAGCAGGCCTCCCAGGTGCGGCGCGCTGATCTTCATGTCCTCCGGCAGAAATCGATTGCTCGGGTGACGAACGCAATGGGAAGTCAAGATCGTCAAGCGCCGCGGCATGCAGGCACTCAGCAAGACATGCAAGCCGCTGTGGTAAAGCAAGCGCGCCCAGGCCTGACGCAGAATCATCTTGAGCTTGTGCTTCATGGCGTCCCCATCACCCCATGGTCTCGTCGTCTCGATCGCCATCCGTTAAGTACCAATCCTTGGCCTCGCGAGCGGCGCTGGCCAGGGGATGGTCGGCCTGATGGGTGTGCAAGATCACGATCAAGTGGTTCTCTTCACGGGGCGGCTGAAAACCGGCCATGCGCAATTTCCCTTCCCACCAACTCTCATCGATGCAGGTGGCCTGGACGAGATGTGCGCCCGCGGCATACAAGTGGGCAATGCCAGCTTCCATGGCCTGGGCCAGAGCGCTTTCATTGGCGGCCAAGACATCCACCAGGTAGCCCACCACTTCCCCGGGCCGAGGATCTTGCACGACCACGTAGGCCGCCAACTTGCCCGCTGCGTCGAAGACGCCGAGGGGCGTGTGGCACTTGTTCACGTTGTCGATGAAGCGCCAATTCAAGTATTCATGGTCACGGCGAACCATGAGCGCAAACTGCTTCTCCACCTGCTTTGAGATCGCATCGACCTGATCGTTGAAGCGTGTGATGCGGTGCACGCCAAATTGACCGCCGGTGGCCTCTCGCAACGCACTCCTCGCCTTCGCTCCCTGCTTGCGAGCCCCTCTTAGCCCCCAGACTTTCAGACGACCATCCACTCGGCGAGCCGCCTTCGATTCCGCGCTGACCTGCAAGGCGAAGGTCCAGGGTCGAATCTTGCCGATCGCTTCCCAACCTAGCTCTAGAAAGATGTGGGCCGAACGCCGGTTAGGCAGGCCAAAGACGAGCGGCCAACCCAGCTTCGCTGTCTCCTCCATGGCACGTCGGTCGAGCCCGCTGAAGATGCCGCGCTTGCGCCACTCGGGATGAGTCATCACATCCCCAGTTTGACCGATAGGCGCCAGGCTCGACGGCTCCCCACGCACCAGAGCCCGTCGCGGGGAACAGGCGTAGCCAGAGACTCCCTCGCCTCCCTCGGGCCGGGCCAACAAGCTCAATCCTTGGCCATGGGGGTTGTCGTCGTAGCGCCAGACCAGATCCGAAGGCTGGATCTGCTTCTTGAAGCAAGCGTTAAAGAGTCGCGTTTGCTCCTCCCGATGCTGCGGCGTACAAACGCCAATCGAAAACTGTTCGGGCTGACCCATGGGCGCAAAGGATACCCAATCCACTTGGCCACTAAAGAAGAAGCCACCGCCTTCCTTGCGGAAAGCCGTGGCTTGATCGTTGGATGAGGGGCCGGGCTACTCCGCGGCCCGAGCCTGCTGCATCACGTTGGAGCTCTTGGGCGTGGGCACCAGTCCCACCGCACGGCCTAGGCGCTTCTTGCCGAAGGCCGGGTTCTCCATGTAATACATGGCGCGCTCCATGAAGCGCCGGGCGCGCTGCGGGTAGGCGTAGTACCAGCGCTCGTAGCGACGGACCATGTCCTTGCGCATCTCCTCGAGTTCCAGTCCCGAGAAGTTCTCGTGGCGGTAGGCCGAACGGTTGGAGGAGACGTAGTTCTCACGCAGGTCATCCACGTCAATGTTCGCCAGGTAGCCATCCCAGGATTCCGTACCCACCAGAGGGTTGAACACCGAAATTCGGACCAGGTCGGGCCCGCCTAGGCGCAGCACTTTCTCGGTCTCTTCGATGTCCTTGGCGGTCTCACCGGGGTTGCCCACGATTAGGTAGACCTTGGCCCAAATGCCCGCGCGGCGGGTCATCTTGGCGGCCTCGATGATCACCTCGGGGGTCAGGTCTTTCTTGAGCACGTCGAGCATGTGCTGGCTGCCAGATTCCCATCCGTAGTAGATGCGGCGGCAACCGGCCCGGTGCATGTGCTTGAGCAGCGGGTAGTCCACGCAATCGGCGCGAGTGTTCGCGATCCACTCGAACTTGATGCCGCGCCGAATGATCTCGTCGCACATCTCGTGGATGCGTTTCTTGCGCAAGGTCAAGATCTCGTCGACGAACAACACCACGCGCGGGTTGTAGGTCTTGATGACATCCTGAACCTCGTCCACGATCATCTCCGTGGAGCGAACTCGGAAGCCTCGTCCCGTGAGTTCTTTCTGGCAGAAGATGCATTTGAAAGGGCACCCGCGGGTGGTGAAGACGTAGATCAACTTCTCGGGGTTGGCCTTGAAGTAGCTCTCCATTGGAAGCAGGTGACGCGCCGGGGGGGCCAGGTCGTCCAACTTCTTGATCAGGGGCGGCGCGGGGTTGTCGATGAAGACTTCTCCGTCCTTGATGGCGGAGAGACCGGGCACACCGGCGAGTTCGTGTTCGCAGCCTCCTTCGAGGGCTTTCACGAACTGGGGCAAGGTCTCTTCCGCCTCGCCCTTGAGGACGTAGTCGAAGTGGCCACTGTCGAGGAAGATCTTGGGATCCACCGACGCGTGGGGACCGCCCATGATGGTGGTCTTGCCTTGCTCTTTCGCATACTTGGCCCACACCACCGCACGCCGGATGTTCGGTGTCAGAGCGCCGAAGCCGATGATGTCATTGCGGTCAATGGCATCGCGCATGTCAGAATCTTTGAGGATCCGCTCGTCGGCCAACTCCACAGGCAGATCGTGCTGCAACATCGCTGCGCCGAGATAGCCGATGCCGAGGACCATCGAAAGAGGGTCCTCCTGAACATGGGGCTTGACGTAACTAATAAGGGTCTTGCGCATGGTGGAATTGGTGTGCAGCGGATAGATGGGGGGAGGTCAGACCCTGAACACCCCATACACAGGGTGCTTGGATAGCCTTTCGTCTATAATCTACCCCAAACGTGAGGTTTTGGCAATTCAACCCCGATCAGATTCACACCCGCCGCAAGGCCTAAAAACCCCGTACTTGTGGGATTTATTGAAGAGGCCGAACTCCGTTCAGGCGAGGGCTCGCCGGTAAACTCGCTCCACCGCCCGGGCATTGTCCTGCCAGACGCATTGTCCCGCGAGTTCACGGCCGCTGGCGCCCATCCTCTCACGCAGGGCGCGATCATCCAGCAACAGCCGCAATTTGATGGAAATAGCGCCTGGTTCCTGATCCACGAGAAAACCCGTCACGCCATCCCGGATGGCGTCCTCGGCCCCGCAATCCAGGGAGCCGATGCAAGGGGTCGAACTGGCGGACGCCTCAAGGTAGACGATGCCAAAGCCCTCGAAACCGCCATCCTCCGCAGTCACCGGAGTGTGCACGAATACACAAGCCCGTTGCAGGAGATCGATTTTCTCGTCCTCCGTAATGTTGCCGAGGAAATGCAAGCGCTCCGCCACCCCCTGGGCACGCGCCATCTCCAGCAAGCTGGCTTGGTAGGCATCCCCCATCGTGCGGCCCACGATGTAGTGATGCAAATCAGGCTGATCGCGAGCCACCTCACTCCAGGCTGCCACAGCCAAGTGGTGCCCCTTGCGCTCCTTGAGTTCACCAATGCCCAGGGTGAAGCGTTGTCC
>JBLIMI010000210.1:0-6521 GCA_047638655.1 Minisyncoccia bacterium
ATGTAGTCGTGGGGGAGCAAGACCTGGGAAGTCCGCGCCCAATGATCGGGTTCGTGTCGTGCGAGCCAGAGCAGCTTGGAAGCCGTGAAGCCGGTGGGGACGTTTCTTCCGAACGCTTCGCTGAGTTGCGCCGCTTCATCTGCCGTGGAGGTGTCGCACCAGAGCTTTGCGGGACGCACGACTTGTTGTCTTCCATCGAGAAAGACCGAACCATGCTGTTGGCCTGACACACCAACGGCAACGATCGCTTCGGGCGCGATGCGCGACTCTTGCAGTAATTGCAGCAGCACCTCGGCCGCGGCGTCACGCCAGGTATGCGGATGCTGTTCCGCTGCACCATTGGGGAGGCCAGGCAAAAGGTCATAGTTGGAGTGGGCCCGCGACACCACTTTTCCCGTGTCCGCTTGCAGCAGCAGGCCTTTGGTGCCCTGGGTTCCGACGTCCAGACCCACGGTGTAGGTCATCGCGCACCCATCAGGTGCTCCACCATGAGTTGATCTAGTCGTTCGTAGCCGAGTCCCCGCTGGGCCACTTGCTTCACATCGATTTCGACCGCCCGCAAAGAGGCAGCGGAGGCGCTGCTGTAAGGGGCAGATAGCAAAGGATCGATCACGGCATCGGTGACTTCGACCAGGATCTGTTGCACCTCAGCATCGGCATCGAAAGCTCGTGCGCGCTCGACGAGCAAGTCGTAGGTGCGCATGCAACCGCGCGCGAAGTCCCAAACGCCTGCATCGTCTTCTGTTCTGTAAGCGTGGGCATCGAAGTGCAAGGGCCCGCTGTAGGCTGCGTTGCCCGCAGTGCCTTCCAGCAGACGTACCAGCAAGAATGCCTGCTTGAGGTCTTCCGAGCCGAAGCGCAAGTCTTGGTCGTAGCGCCCGATGCGCTGGCCGTTCAAGTCGATGTGGAACAGTTTGCCCGCTTCCATGGCCTGGGCCACGTTGTGGGTCATGGAGAGGCCAGCCATCGATTCGTGAGCGACTTCCGGGTTGACGCCCACCTTCTCGGGTTTGTCGAGGGTTGCGATGAAAGCCAACATGTGACCCGTGGTGGCCAGATAAATGTCTCCGCGGGGTTCGTTGGGTTTGGCCTCCAGGGCGAACTTGAGGTCGTAGCCGTTGTCCGTGCAGAACCCGGTCAAGTAATCGATTGCGTGGCGGAAACGCTTGACGGCTTCCTGGGGATCGCGGCAAGCGTCTGCTTCCGTTCCTTCGCGTCCGCCCCAGAAGACATAGGTCTTGGCACCAAGCTCGACTCCGAGTTCGATGGCTGTCATCGTCTTCTGCAAAGCGAAGGCGCGTACCTTCGGGTCGTTCGAGGTGAACGCGCCGTCCCGGAAAATCGGGTGGCTGAAGAGGTTGGTGGTCGCCATAGGAACCACCATCCCGTGATCGTTTAGAGCTTGCTTGAAGCCCTTGACGATGCGGTCGCGGTCGGCAGCGGACGATCCGAAGGGGATCAAGTCTTCGTCGTGCAGGTTGACGCCCCAGGCCCCTATCTCGCCGAGTTTCTTGACGATGCGGCATGGATCCTGAACAGCGCGCACTGCAGGTCCGAAGGGATCGCGGCCGGGGTTGCCCACGGTCCAGAGCCCAAAGGAGAAACGGTTGTCGGTTCGCGGAGAGTGGCTGGCGTCGGGCATGGCTGGAGAGGAGCTAGGTGGGGTTCAAGGGCGACCGCCAAGATACTCTTCAACAGCCGCGCCCGCAAAGCGCGTCTGCTCAGGTGGGCTTGATAGCGAAGATCTTGACGCTGGCCGCGTACTCGTTCACATCGAAGGTGTCGAGCAATTGGCCCATGGTGTCGTGGTACTCGGGTTCTCCGGCGGCGACCGGCTCTTGCTTGGGCTCTGAACCGCAGCAGGAGCTTTCTGCCACTTCAGCGGGTTTCTCCGCGGCGGGCGCACAGCAACCAGCGTCTGTCTCCTCGGGCGTCTCTGGGCCGCAACAGGCAGCGCTTCCACCGTCCCGGTAGGCGTTGAGGTCGGAGTGGGCATCTTGAATGTCCACCTGGCCAAAGCCTGCGGCGTTCAGCTTGTCGCGGTTGTCACTCATGGTCAGCGCCCCGGCGATGCAACCCGTCCAAGCCGCTACTTCCTGGGCAACGGTCGCTGGGAGCTCTTTTCGAAGGGCGATGTCTGAGATGGCGAGACGGCCACCGGGCTTCAGGACGCGGTAGATTTCCTTGAGCGCTGCATCCTTGTCCGTGCACAGATTCAACACACAATTGGAGATGACGCAATCCACTGAGTTGTCCGGCAAAGGCATGGCCTCGATCTCCGCCAGGTAGAACTTCACGTTCTCGTAGCCGCCTTTGTCCGCGTTCGCTCGGGCCAAGGAGATCATGTCCCCGGTCATGTCGATCCCGATGGCGCGACCAGTGGGGCCTACCTTCTTGGAGGAGAGGAAAACGTCCAGTCCGCCGCCGGCCCCGAGGTCGACGACCGTTTCCCCTTCGCGAATGGAGGCCATGGCGACCGGGTTCCCGCAGGAAAGCCCCATGTTGGCCGCTGCGGGAATGCTGGATAGCTCTTCATCGCTGTAGCCAAAGGCGTTGGCGATACTCTTGATTCCGTCTTGTTGTGAGCTGAGTCCAGCCTTGGCGACGGCGCCGTATCCTTTGCGGACGGCATCTTTGATGTTCTCTGACATTGGATTGAGTGCTGACTTAGCAGCAGGGTGGGGTGGTAGTTTGGCAATTCTGCGCGCCCTGCTCGTCGGCGCAGCACTCGCGTACAAAGAGAGCGAAGGTCGACTCCAGCACAGCAAAGTCGGCGTGACAAATCAGGCTGGTTCCTTCACGCACTTGCTGCACGAGGCCAACCTGGCAAAGGTTGCGCAGATGGTGGGAGAGGGTCGATGCGGGGATCTGGACCCGGGTCTGAATCCCTGCCACGGCGAGTCCGGGCCGGCCAGCACGGACCAGGACTCGATAGATCTCGAGACGCGTGCTGTTGCCTAGGGCGGCCAAGCGGGGAGCGATGTCTTCCGTGCTCATGAAGGAAGTATGGTCGAGGATTGGTAATCCTTGAACCGTAATTCCGGAATTGTCGAACAATGGGCTAGAACGACTCTCTCGGGGTCATGGAGTGCGAAATTACGCCTAGGCCGCTACGCGGTCACGCTCGCTGAACCAACGGTAGATGGAGGGCAAGACGAACAAGGTCAAGAGCATCGAGGTGATCAATCCGCCGATCACCACCGTGGCCAGGGGGCGCTGCACTTCGGACCCGGCACTGGCAGCGATGGCCATGGGCAAGAATCCGAAGATGTCCGTGAGTGCGGTCATGAGCACGGGCCGCAGTCTTGAGTGGGCCGCTTGCGTGGCGGCTTCATTAGCGCCAGCACCTTCCCCGCGTTTTTGAACGATAGTGGATACGAGGACCACTCCGTTCATCACGGCGATTCCGAAGAGCGCAATGAAGCCAACGCCGGCTGAAATCGAGAGCGGATAGCCACGCAAATACAGCGCCGCGATCCCTCCGGTCAAGGCCAAGGGCACGTTCAAGTAGATCAAGAACGAGAGTCGCGTGGATTGAAACGTCGAGTACAGCAGCGAGAAGATCAAGAGTAGGGCCAAGGGCACCAGAAGCATCAAGCGTCTCGATGCACTCTCCAGGTTCTCAAACTGCCCACCCCATTCGATGAACCAACCTGGCGGCAACTCGACTTCTGCTTCGACCCGCTCTTGAGCTTCCGCTACTGCCGATGCCAAGTCCCGGCCGCGGACGTTGAGTTCCACGGTGATCTTGCGTTGGAATTTCTCCCGGCTGATTTGGGCTGGGCCCGTCTGGATGTCGATGTCGGCCACCTGTTGCAGGGGCACCCATGGACTCGGGCCTGCCGCCGTGGGGGGCAGGGAGATGGGCAGTTGACCGATCGCTTCGAGGCTTTCACGCACGGAGCCATCGAAGCGTACCTGCAACGCGTAACGACGTTGGCCCTTGACCACCGTGCCCACGCGCACACCGCCAATCGTCTCCACGACGGATAAGACATCCTGCGCGCTGATGCCCAGACGCGCGATTGCTTCACGGTCGATGTCCACCGTGAGCGACGGAAGCCCGCCAGTCTGCTCCACCTTGACCTCTTCCATCCCACGCACGCTACGCACAGTGGCGGCCACTTCTTCGGCGACCTCTCGCATGTCGTCGAGAGTACCGCTGGCGGCGAAGATCTTGATGCCGACTTCGGAGCGAACGCCGCTAATGAGTTCATCCACCCGTAACTCGATGGGCTGCGAGTAGCTGAACATGACTCCCGGCAAGGCTTCTGCCAGTTCCTCGTCCATGGCCTCGATCAACTCCTCCTTGGAATCGAAGCGCCAGGTGTCGGCGGGGTGCAACATCACGTAGGTGTCGGAGATTTCGACGCCCATGGGGTCGGTGGCGATCTCCGCTCGACCCGTACGAGAGACCACCGTGCGGACCTCCGGGAAGGATTTGACGATGGCTTCGGCTCGCGTGCTGATCTCGTTGGAGGCTTCCAGAGATACGCTGGGCAAGCGCCAGATTTGCATGGCGATGGCGCCCTCATCCAGCTTGGGCACGAACTCCGCTCCCATGAACGGCAAGGCAGCCAGGCTGGCCACAAATGCGAAGAGCGCAATCGAAGCGGTTCGAAGGGGCTTGGCCATCACCAATGCCAGGGTCGGGGTGTACGCCCGGCGCATCATGCGAAAGAGGATCGGTTCCTTTTCCACGGGACGCTCGAGGAACAGAGAGGCCAGCACCGGCATCAGCGTCAAGGCACAGACCAGGGAGCCACCCATGGCGAACACGACCGTCAGTGCCATGGGCCGGAACATCTTGCCCTCGATGCCGCGCAGGGCGAGGATTGGCAAGTAGACCACCATGATGATCCCGACGGCGAACAGAACGGGGCGCGCGACTTGGTGGCAGGCGGCCCGCACTTTCTCCAGGTGCGTGCGGCTCTTGTCATCACGCTTCAGGAAGACATAGGCCACGATGCTCTCGACCACCACGACCGCTCCGTCGACGATGATGCCGAAGTCGATGGCGCCGAGTGACATCAGGTTGCCGGAGAGCCCGGTCCAACGCATCAGGATCACGGCGACCAGCATGGAGAGGGGAATGGCTGAGGCAACAATCAGTCCGCCCCGAAAACTTCCCAGCAACAGCAATAGCACCACAATCACCAGCAAACCGCCCTCGAGCAGGTTCATGCCCACAGTCTTGATTGTGCGCTGAACCAGTTCCGTACGGTTGTAGAAGGTGTCGATGGTGACGCCGGCGGGCAGCGTTTTTTGGATCTCCTGCACCCGTTCGTGCACATCTTCCGCAACTGTTCGAGAGTTGGCACCGAGTAGCATCATCACGATTCCGACCACGGCTTCGCCACGGCCATCGCGCGTCACCGCTCCCTGGCGAATTTGAGGAGCAAACTCGACCCGGCCTAAGTTCTCGATGTATACGGGCGTGCCCTTTGCATTCGTGGAGACGACGATGCGAGCCAGGTCCTCCAGGCTCTCGACGAGGCCCTCACCGCGCACCAAGTACTGCTCCTTGGCGTGGATGATGTAGCCACCACCCACGTTGTGGTTGTTGACTTCGAGCGCCTCGAAGACTGTGGCCAGCGAAACCCCGTGGGAGCGTAGCTTGCGAGGATCGAGGGTCACCTGGTACGTGCGTAACTGTCCACCGAACGCGTTGACCTCCACGACTCCCGGCACGGGGCGCAATTGAGTGGCGACACTCCAGTCCAGGATGTCTCGGAGCTCCATCGGAGAGTAATTGTCCCCGCGCACTTCGAACTGATAGATCTCTCCCAGGCCCGAAGAGATCGGCCCCATGCTCGGCTCCCCGTATCCCTCGGGAGTTGCCTCGCGTGCCTCGGACAACCTCTCCGCGATCAGTTGCCGCGCCCAATAGATGTCCGTGCCCTCCTCGAACACGACCGTGACCACCGAGAGCCCAAACTTGGAAACAGAACGGATCTGTTCGACCTTGGGGATGCCGCTCATGGCGGTTTCCACTGGGAACGTGATGAACGATTCCACTTCCTGGGGGGCGAGCCCCGGGCTGTTGGTAAGCACTTGCACCTGGACGTTGGTGATGTCCGGTACGGCATCGATGGGCAGTTTGCGCAGGGAGTCGAGACCGAACACGACGATCAAGAGCCATCCAATGACGACGATCAGTCGATTGTCGAGGGAGAAGTCGATGATGCGGTTAATCATTGAATTCGCCTGTTAGTGGTTGTGGCCGCCGCCCAATTCGCCCTGTCGCTCGGCGGACTTGAGTAGGAATGTACCTTCGACGACAACGCGCTCGCCGGCCTTCAGCCCGGAGGTGATCTCGACCACTCCGCCGGCCGCATGCCTGGTTTGCACATCCCGTAGTTCGAAACCCAGGGGTTCGACTTGCACGAACACAGCATCGCCGCCGTTGTCATGCACCAAAGCCCGCTCGGGTACAACCACCGGCACTTGCCTCGCGCTGGAGAACAACTCCACTCGTCCGAACATGCCGGGACGCAGGGGCAATTCCTCGGGCCAACTGG